>JAEDLW010000017.1:0-27753 GCA_016295035.1 Paludibacteraceae bacterium | reverse complement strand
AAAAACATGTTCTATAACATAAAAAACGAAAAAAAACAACTTTTTATTTGCACGGTCAAAAATAATGTTGTACCTTTGCAGCGGATTTCGAAAATAAGTTTCCGTAAGGATACAAAATAAACCAATTTTTACTAACTGCTTAAAATTTTATTTATCATGAAAAAATTATTCGTATTTGCTATCGCGGCACTGATGTCGACATCATTGTTTGCTTCTACATGTGCTGAGGTCCTCGCTGCAATGCAAGCTGCTGGCGAAGGTGAGGTTACTGCCGAAATGACTGTAGTTGGTTACGTGACTGAAATAATTGAAGTGCCAAGTCCTATCTACAACAACATGTCATTCTGGATTGCAGACGAGGAAGGAGCTGCTAATGTTATCGAAATCTATCGTCTTAACTGGAAAGATAAAGCTCCGGCTGATATCCCTGTTGTTGGTGACCAAGTAACCGTTAAAGCTACTTTCACACTCTACAAACCCAAATCAGGTGACGCTATCCCTGAAACCAAAAAAATCACAGAGTGGTCTATCTCTAAAGCTTGCAATTGCACCCGCTGGACAGATGAAGACATCTCTATTACCGACGTAAACGTTCAAGGCGCTATCGACATTGCTGACGCACTCCTGCCAACCGGTGCTGCTGGCGACGAAGCTACTACTACAAAATTCTATCGCGTATTGGGTTATCACACCGGTAATACCAAAAATGGAGCTTGGAGTTCGCAATATAATAATCAGTCTTTCTACATGTCGGACGAAATTGGTACTAAGATGAGCTTCCAGGCTTATCGCGCTGCCACTACTGTCGCTATTGAAGAGGGCTCTTATGTTGGCGTTACTGGACAAATTTCAAAGAACTTCTATGATAGCAACGGCACACTCAAAGCTGGTTATGAAATTGCTTCTGGTAAAGTTGAAGTTCTCCCAGAACCGCAAGCTATCAACAACGTCAATGCTGAAGGCGTGAAGGCTATGAAAGTCATCGAAGACGGACAACTCTACATCATCCGCAACGGCGTTAAATACAACGCAGCTGGTGCTATCGTTAAGTAATAGTCGGCATAATGACTAACTGATATCTAACACACATCGGGACTTTCGGGTCTCGGTGTGTTGTTGAAAAAGTAAAGACATTAATTAACAATAATTAAAATTTTTATCATGAAAAAAATATTTTCTATTCTCGCTGCAACTCTGTTCGCAACAACAATGTTTGCTGCAGTACAGGAATTTTCTGTCACAATTACTTCAGCTGATTTTGTAAGTGGCGGTTATAATTCTAACAACAATGAAAAAACATCCACTGCTGTTGCAACAGCTGATCCCTCTGTAACAATGGCTGTTAAATGGACTTCGAATCAAGTTATGTTGGGCACAGGCGATAATGCTGGTAAAATCCAAGGACAGAAAAATACAGGTGTGATTTATAATGCCGCTTCTTGGGGTAAAGTGAAGAGCATTACCATTAACGATAACTCCAGTTATTCTTACATAATCGGTAGTGAAGCAAAACCGACTACTACCGCTGAAGGTGGATTCTTCCAAATCAATGCTGGTAGTTCAACATCTTATTGCTCCTCTATCGTTATTACGTTCGAGGCAGACCCTGCTGCTGCTTCTCTCCATGCTGACAACATTGAGTTGGGCGACATGTTAGTTGAGCCGGACGAGGCTTTTGAGAAAGTCGTTACTATCAACGTAGAGGCTTCTAACCTCTCTGCTCCTATTGCTTTCTCAACCGAGAGCCAAAAGCTTACTTTCGTTACTACAGGTACTCTCCCTGCTACAGGTGGCGAACTCCAAGTGAAAATTAATGCTAATCATGGTGACGAATTGAACGAAACCGTTCTCCTCTCTTCAGGTGAGTTATCAGCAACTGTAATAATCTCTGGTAAGGTATGGGAGAAATACTATACCCCAGGTTCCGAAAATGTAAAATTCGAAGCTGGTGAGAAAGCTCAAGGTGGTGACTCCACTTTTGTGAACGGACAAAAGGCAGTTAAAGTTGGTACAAGTTCAAATGCAGGTACTGCTATCATTACTATCCCTGCAGGAGCAACGAAGCTCTACTTCTTAGCAGCTGCTTGGAGTGGCAAACCTTGCACCCTCACACTTTCCGCTTCCGGAATTACCTTCAGCCCGGAAAGCGTTGAGCTCACAGCTGACGCTGGTATAGCTAATAATTCTCCGTTCTTTACAAAAAACGGTAATCTGGAGCAATATCTCGTAGAGCTTGAACTAAGCAATGTAACTGCCGATACAAAAATGACCCTTACTGCAACTGGTACCAACAAACGTTTCGTCATCTGGGACGTAACTTGCGACAAGAGCGAACCTACCGCTATCCAAAACGCTAACGCTATCAAAGCGGAAGATGTAGTTATCAAAGCTATCGAGAACGGACAACTTATTATTAATGTAAACGGCGTTAAATACAACGCAGCTGGTGCTATCGTTAAGTAATAGTCGGCATAATGACTAACGAATATCTAACGAATATCTAACACACATCGGGACTCTCGAGTCTCGGTGTGTTGTTGAAAAAATAAAGACATTAGTTAACAATAATTAAAATTCTTATTATGAAAAAATTATTTTCTATTCTCGCTGCAACTCTGTTTGCAACAACCATGTTCGCTGCAACTGCTGTAATGCAGTACACACAGACTACGACTACCAATATGGCTGGTGAAGGAGCGAACAATGCGGAATTGGTAGAATTAAACCCTGCCGTCTTTACCGTAATCGCTGACAAGGGTGGTACTAATAACTTTCCAGGTCTAAATAAAGATAAAGATATCCGTCTTTATGCCAACAAGACTGATGGTAATGGTAACATTATAACCGTATCTATTACTGGTGGTACTATCAACTCTATCGTTTTGGATATCAAACAAAGAACTAACCATGAAGTAAAAGTCGGTTCAAACATTCTTTTCTCGGAGGTACAGGACACGTACACAATCAATAGCACTTCATTCTCTATCCAAAATGTCACCAAGGGCGTAACAACTCAACTTCATTTGAACAAAATCACAATTGATTACACGCTTGAAGGTGTTACAGTTGAAGCTCCGACTTTCGAACCCAAAGAAGGCAACTTTGAAGGTGACGTAACAGTTACGCTCGCTTGCGCTACGGAAGGTGCTTCTATCTTCTATACAACTGACGGAACAGAACCCGCTACAACCGCTGGCGCATCCACTTATGAATATTCCGGTCCGTTCACCATCTCAGAGACTGCTACTATCAAGGCTATCGCCGTTACGGGTGCTGGCAAGAGTGCTGTAGCTGAAAAAACATACACCAAGTTGGTCGTTAAGCAATATGAAGTTAAGGAAGCTATCGATGCTGAATTGAATAAAGGAGATCTCATTAAAGTTCGTGGCGTCGTTACAAACATGGCGGCTAAAGGTACAAACTTCGCAACTTATGGCTCCTTGAAAATTTACGTTAAGGACGCTACTGGTGCTGAAGGAGAGTTCCAGCTCTTCAACTGCTATTCGCTCAATGAGGCTAAGTTCGAAACTACTGTTCCTGCTTATGATGCAACAAGTGCTAACTGGGCTGACTTTACTTCCGTAACAGATGCTGACGGTCACACTCTCAAAGTAGGTGACACCATTGTCGCTAAAGGTAAATACGAACTCTACAACGGTACTTACGAACTCCAACAAGGTTGCTACCTCGTTGATGTAAAAGAGGGAACTTCTCCAACTCCGGGCGTTATCGAAATCACCAATTCGGACGATACCCACTATAACGATTACGTTTATGATGAAGGTTATTGGATCTTTGAGGTTGAGACTTCAACTTATTATCTTACCTTGTCTAACCTAGATCTGACGATTACTCAAGCCGCTGGCACATATACTGCTGCCGAGCTCGATCCTGACTATACATATCTGCTCACAGAAACTGACTCCATTTGGTTCGTCGATGGTTCTATTACTCTCGCTGTAAGTGGTGAGACAACAACAATCAAAGGTGACCTTGTTGGCAAAGATGGTAATACCTATCGCTTAAATCTTTCTTGTGCTCCGGATTCGTATAAATACGATGAGGATGCTAACTTCACCGCAGCCTTCGATTCATATGATGTGGATGCGCAGTATGTAGCAACATATGGAGAACTGGATGTAAAGGCACAAGATGATAATGGCCAATACATCTCCTTGGCATTCATGGTACCAACAACTGCTACTGGTCTTACCGCTGGTTCGTACGCTATCAGCACTTCTGGTTCCGAAGGTACTGTCAGCGCTGGATATTTTGAGGGCGGATATGTTTATCCTTCCTTCGCTGCTACACTCACTGCAACTGGAGGCCTCGATAAGATTTGGTATCTCGTTTCTGGTACTGTTACCGTTGATGCTAACCTGAATATCACTATCGCTGCTAAGAACTCGCTCAACCGCGATATCACTGTAACTCTGAGCAGCGGTAGCACTACTGGCATTAACAATGCTAAGGCTGCTGAACGGTTCATCAAGGTTATCGAGAATGGCCAACTGATCATTAACGTTAACGGCGTTCGTTACAACGTAAACGGCGCACGCGTTAAATAAGATACGCTAAATTTACAAAAAAATGGCACTTGCTCTTGCAGGTGTCATTTTTTTATATAAAAAACTTGCATAATCAAAAAAAAAGAAGTATCTTTGCCGCCGAATTATGGAGAATGCCATTTTAGTTGGACTTATAACGCCGCAACAACCCGAAGAGCGTACAAATGAATATCTCGACGAATTAGCTTTTCTCGCCGATACAAGAGATATTCAACCCGTTAAACGTTTTGTTCAACGGGTCAACTCTCCCGATACGAATACCTATGTCGGATCCGGTAAACTCGAGGAGATAAGACAGTATATTATCGCCAGCGAACAACCAAATGACAAACTACAAACCACAAATCACAAACCACAAATAGACCTTGTCATATTCGACGACGAGCTCTCACCGCGACAAATCCGTAATATAGAGCGCGACCTCAACTGGCGAGATAACCCTAAAGACCGACGCGAGATTCGCGTCATGGACCGAACCATACTGATCCTTGAAATATTCCTCCAACGCGCTCAGACATCATACGCCAAAACCCAAGTGGAGATGGCACACCTACAATATATGCTCCCGCGCCTTACGCGTATGTGGAGCCACTTGGATAGACAACGAGGAGGTGGTGGTACCAACCGCGGTACTGGCGAGACACAGATAGAAGCCGATAAACGTATCATCGGCAGCCGTATAGCGCTTCTGCGAGAAGAACTCAAACGCATTGACCGGCAAATGGCAACACAGAGACAAAACAGAGGTAAGATGGTGCGTGTTGCTTTAGTCGGTTATACCAACGTCGGCAAATCAACTATTATGAACCTGCTCGCTAAGTCTGAGGTCTTTGCCGAAAATAAACTCTTCGCTACACTCGATACCACCGTACGCAAAGTGACCATCGAAAACTTGCCCTTCCTGCTCTCCGACACCGTGGGATTTATACGCAAACTGCCGCATCACCTCGTCGAGTCCTTCAAATCAACACTCGACGAAGTACGCGAAGCCGACCTGCTCATACACGTTGTTGATATCTCACATCCCAACTTCGAAGAACAATACCAAGTCGTTGAACAAACATTGAATGAAGTAATAAATAATAAATCACAAATCGCGGATATTCCGCGTATAGTGGTCTTTAATAAGATAGACGCCTTTACGTACACACCGAAAGAGGAGGACGACCTGACACCTGTCAAACGCGAGAATATCTCCCTCGACGAACTGCAACGAACTTGGATGGCGAAATTGCAAGACGACTGCATCTTTATCTCCGCTAAAAACAAAGATAATATAGATGCCCTCAAAGCGCTGATGTACAAGCGCATCAAAGCAATACATATACAGCGCTACCCTTATAACGATTTTCTGTTTCAGAATTATGAGGAATGAGGCAATACGCTATCAGTAAATGCGGTGAACGAATGGATGATAACTAAAATATTAACTCTTAATATCTAACTTTTATGAATGAAGAACTTCAAAAAGTAATGGCGGCCGCAGAGGTCTGGACTCGCGAGCCTTATGACGCTGAAACACGCGCACAAGTGAAAAAAATGATGGAAGATGAGGACAAAACAGAACTCATCGACGCTTTCTATCGTACACTCGAATTCGGAACCGGCGGACTACGCGGTATCATGGGACCCGGTACCAACCGAATGAATAAGTACATCGTGGCACAAGCAACTCAAGGCTATGCCAATTACCTACTCAAAGTAGCTAAACAAAACGGCTTCAAAACACTCAAACCCAATACACCCGTTAGCGTAGTGGTTGGTCACGATTGCCGTAATAACGGACGCCTCTTCGCTGAAACAGTTGCCGACGTCTTCGCTGCTAACGGTATTAAAGTCTATCTCTTTGAGTCTCTCCGCCCGACTCCGGAGGTTTCTTTCGCTATCCGTCACCTCTCATGCCAAGGCGGTGTGAACGTTACCGCTTCACATAACCCGAAAGAATACAACGGATACAAAGCTTACTGGGAGGATGGCTCACAAGTGCTTATGCCGCACGACAAAGGTATCATCGACGAAGTCAACAAAGTAACAATGGCGGACGTTAAGTTCGGCGGATCCAAAGACCTCATCGAGATTATCGGTGGCGAAATGGACTACGACTACATGGAGGCTGTTAAAACCGTTATGATTGACCAAGACTCTATCCTGCGCCAGAAAGACCTCAATATCGTTTATACACCTATGCACGGTGCTGGACGGCAAATTGTTCCGATGTGCCTACGCTCATGGGGATTCCAGAATATCCATGTCGTTCCGGAGCAAATGGTTATTGACGGCAACTTCTCGACCGTTCAATCACCGAACCCCGAAAACGCTGAGGCAATGACGATGGGTATCGCACTCGGTACCAAACTCGGCGCTGACCTCGTAATCGCTTCCGACCCCGATGCCGACCGTATCGCTATCGTTTGCCGTAACGACAAAGGAGAGTGGGTAATCATCAACGGTAACCAGACCAATATCATGTACAACTACTACATCATCAATAACATGAAACGTCTGGGTAAGATGCGTCCCGATATGTATATCGTTAAAACCATCGTTACATCCGAACTCATCCGTAAGATCGCTGACCGCCAAGGTGTTACCCTTACCGACGAATACACCGGCTTTAAGTGGATCGCTAACCGTATCCGCGAATGGGAAGGTACACATACCTTCATCGGTGGCGGCGAAGAGTCCTTTGGCTACATGGCATACGACAAAGTGCGCGATAAATGCTCACCTTCAGCTATCTGCCTCATCTGCGAAATCGCTGCCTACGCAAAAGATAACGGCATGACACTCTATGAGTACCTCATGAATATCTATATGGAATACGGCTTCCAACGTGAAACTACAATCAACGTCGTTCGCCCTGGTAAAACCGGAGCTGAGGAAATAGCACAAATGATGGTTAACTACCGCACCAACCCGATTACCGAAATCGCCGGCGAGAAAGTAATCCGCACCAAGGACTTCCAAGAACTCGTTGAGCGCAACCTCGTCAACGGCAAATGGGAAGAGAAACCAATCGTTATGGCACTCGATGCTAAATCCAACGTGCTACAATACTTCACCGAAGGCGGACTCAAAGTCTCCGTACGTCCTTCAGGTACCGAACCGAAGATCAAATTCTACTTCGAGATACCTGCTGAGATGAAGACTCCGGCTGACTACGAGGCTGCTACCGCTGCCGCTGAAGCCCGCGTGCCGGCTATCAAAGCTTCACTCGGAATATAATCCGTGTTAAATAATGTTAAAAATGGGCACCTCTACGGAGGTGTTCATTTTTCTCAATATTGAACATTGAAATCCGAACCCGTAAACTGCCTGACCATTGCGAGATTTTTGCGAGACCTTGAACTGACCCTGACAAGACGCGTTTTTCTCCATTTTTTGAAACCCTTTTGCTCTCCGTATTTGGCATAATTTATAAAAAAAAAGAAAAAAAAGCATTTTTTTGCTCAAATATTTTGTCAGTTCAAAAAAAAGCAGTACTTTTGCACCCGCTTTCGAGTTGAAGACTGACGAAATGCGCTTGCCGCTATGGCTCAATGGTAGAGCAACGCACTTGTAATGCGTAGGTTGTTGGTTCGATTCCGACTAGCGGCTCAAAAAACGAACATTGAAATAATGTTATAAAAATCCCGATGAGAAGCTTGCTTCGAAATCGGAGAGGAGGAATCGCGGCAACTACACAAGTTATGTAGTAACGCAGTCGTTGTAAGCGAATTCCGACGAAGGGTGTGTTCCAGAGTGGCCAAATGGGGCAGACTGTAAATCTGCTGTCTTTCGACTTCGGTGGTTCGAATCCATCCGCACCCACATCTTATCTGCGGAAGTCTTTAGCGAGGAGAGTGAAAGCTCGCTTTCGCAACTCGACGAAGCAAAGACTTGCGCAAGATTTAGGCCATTGAGGCCGAAATCTTGCGGAAATAGCTCAGTCGATAGAGCACTAGCCTTCCAAGCTGGGGGTCGCGGGTTTGAGTCCCGTTTTCCGCTCCAATATTCTTATATTCTCGTATAACGAGACTGCTAATGTAGCTCAGTGGTAGAGCGCATCCTTGGTAAGGATGAGGTCGCGGGTTCAACTCCCGCCATCAGCTCACAGGTCACGAGACCTATTTTTATTATCACACGCGCGAGGCATATTGTGCCCGCTTGTCCGTGAAAATAAGATAACTAACAAAACACCTAGGCCCCCTAGTTAAACCTAGCCCCCCTAGGACCCCAAGTAAAATAACAAAATAATTTTTATTATTAACGTTAATAAATAAATTCTAGAATTATGGCAAAAGAGAAATTTGACCGCTCGAAACCGCACGTAAACATCGGTACTATTGGTCACGTTGACCACGGTAAAACTACCCTGACCGCTGCTATCACCACTGTATTGGCTAAGAGAGGTCTTTCTGAGGTTCGTTCCTTCGATTCTATCGATAACGCACCCGAAGAGAAAGAGCGTGGTATCACTATCAACACCGCGCACGTTGAGTATCAAACCGCTAACCGCCACTACGCTCACGTAGACTGCCCGGGCCACGCTGACTATGTAAAGAACATGGTAACTGGTGCTGCTCAAATGGACGGTGCTATCATCGTAGTTGCTGCAACTGATGGTCCTATGCCTCAAACACGTGAGCACATCCTGCTCGCTCGCCAAGTGAACGTTCCACGCCTCGTTGTTTTCATGAACAAGTGCGATATGGTGGACGATCCTGAAATGCTTGACCTCGTTGAAATGGAAATGCGTGAGCTCCTTTCATTCTATGAGTTCGATGGCGACAATACCCCTGTTATCCGTGGCTCTGCACTCGGTGCTCTGAACGGTGTTCCTGAATGGGAAGACAAGGTTATGGAACTCATGGACGCTGTTGATAACTGGATCCAACTGCCTCCACGTGCCGTTGATAAACCTTTCTTGATGCCTGTTGAGGACGTGTTCTCTATCACAGGTCGTGGTACCGTTGCTACTGGTCGTATCGAAACTGGTGTCATCAAAGTTGGTGACGAGGTACAAATTGAAGGACTTGGCGCAGATGGTAAGAAATCCGTTGTAACCGGCGTGGAAATGTTCCGCAAACTCCTTGACCAAGGTGAAGCTGGTGATAACGTAGGTCTGCTCCTCCGCGGTATCGATAAAGACGAAGTTAAACGTGGTATGGTTATTACCCACCCGGGTTGCGTTAAACCGCACGAAGAGTTCAAGGCTTCTGTTTATATCTTGAAGAAAGAAGAAGGTGGCCGTCACACTCCGTTCCACAACCACTATCGTCCTCAGTTCTACATCCGTACCATGGACGTTACCGGTGAAATCACTCTGCCGGAAGGAACTGAAATGGTTATGCCTGGCGATAACCTCGAAATCCAAGTTAAGCTCATCTATCCGGTAGCTTGCTCTGAGGGTCTTCGCTTCGCTATCCGTGAAGGTGGCCGTACCGTAGGTTCTGGCCAAATCACCAAAATCTTAGACTAATCTCTAAGACTCCAGGACTCCTAGGTCTTCTAGGACTCCTGGTATCCTGAAAAGAACGGAAGTCTTGCGCTAGGCGAGTGAATGCTCGCATTCACAACTCGCCGAAGCCAAGCCTTGCGGAAAAATGCTCGAGGCATCGAGCCTCGGCAAATCCTCTGCCAAATCAACGAGCAATTGCGCTCGTTGATTTGAGAGGAGGAAGCGCGACAATCATATTAGTTACGTAGTAACGTAGTCATTGATCGCCGCTTCCGACGAACGGAAGTCCTCCAATGGTAGGAGAGCGGTCTCCAAAACCGTCAATGTGGGTTCGATTCCTGCCTTCCGTGCTGTTACAAAATAGCTTCCATTCTGACTTTGACAACCGTCAAAGCCGGAATGTTGGTGTGAGATAAAGAAACTAAGAATAAAAAATCTACATATATGAAATTGGTAGACAATATCAAGGAATCGTACAACGAATTAGTCCACAAAGTCAGTTGGCCCACAACTAAAGAACTGAGCCAAAGTGCAGTACTCGTGCTGGTAGCTTCCATTATTCTGGCGCTCGTCGTTTGGCTTATGGACTGGTGCTTCGAGAGTATCATGACCTTTGTTTACGGCCTTTTCTAAGCGAGATGTTAATTATTCACTATTAATTATGCATTCTTAGTATGGCTGAAAACAATTTTAAATGGTACGTGCTCCGCGCTATCAGCGGTAAAGAGAATAAAGTCAAAGAGTACATCGAAAGTGCACTCATCACTTCTTCTTTATTCAAAGAGTACGTCTCTCAAGTATTGATTCCTACCGAAAAAGTGGTCGCACTGCGTAACGGTAAACGTACTATCAAAGAGCGCAATATGCTTCCGGGCTATGTGCTCGTGGAGTGCAATCTTACCGACGAGTGCTACCCTCTCCTGCGTAACATCCCCAATGTACTCGGATTCCTTAGTGACGGTAAGGCTTCCACGAAACCGGCACCTGTATCACAAACGGAAATCAACAAAATCGTCGGCTCTGTCGAAGATTCTGCCGCTAATGTTACACTCGAGGAATCGTACGTCATCGGTGAAAAAGTGAAAGTTACTAATGGTGCTTTCAGCGGATTCAACGGCGTAGTAAGCGAAATTATGCAGGATAAACACAAACTCAAAGTCATCGTTACGATCTTTGATCGCCAAACACCGCTTGAGCTTGGGTTTAACGATGTAGAGAAAGAGTAGAAGGCATTGTTACGGGCCGCTTGACTACTCGATAGTTATTAACCCGCGAGAGTTACTTCGTAACGCTAACATCGCAAAACTATTACAAATTTAACAAAACTATGGCTAAAGAAATTGCTGGTTTTATTAAACTCCAAATTAAAGGTGGCGCTGCCAACCCTGCTCCTCCTGTTGGACCGGCACTCGGTTCAAAAGGCGTGAACATCATGGAGTTTTGTAAACAATTCAATGCCAGAACGCAAGACAAACCAGGTAAAGTTCTACCTGTAGTTATTACCGTTTACGCTGACAAGTCATTCGACTTCATCGTTAAAACTCCTCCGGTAGCCGTTCAACTTATTGAGGCTGCACACGTAAAGGGCGGTTCTCCCGAACCTAACCGTAAAAAAGTGGCTTCTATCACCGCTGAACAATGCCGACAAATCGCTGAGGATAAAATGGTCGACCTCAACTGCTTCACTGTAGAATCTGCAGAGAAAATGGTTAAGGGTACAGCACGTAGCATGGGTATTACCGTTAAATAATTAAACTTCAATCACTATTATGGCAAAATTGACAAAAAATCAAAAGCTTGCTGCTGAGAAGATTGAAGCAGGTAAGCTCTATACAGTTGCTGAAGCAGCTGCTCTCGTTAAAGAGATCACTACTACTAAGTTCGACGCAAGTGTAGATGTAGACGTTCGTCTGGGTGTTGACCCGCGTAAAGCTAACCAAATGGTTCGCGGCGTCGTTTCTCTCCCGAACGGAACAGGTAAAGTCGTTCGCGTTCTCGCTCTCGTTGGTACCGACCAAGAGGCTGCAGCTAAAGAAGCTGGCGCTGACTTCGTTGGTCTCGACGAATATGTAGAAAAAATCAAATCCGGTTGGACAGACTTCGATGTTATGATCACTCAACCCCAATACATGGGTAAAATCGGTGCTCTCGGTCGCGTGCTCGGTCCGCGTGGTTTGATGCCGAACCCCAAAAGCGGTACCGTAACGCCTGACGTTGCTAAAGCCGTTAAAGAGGTTAAACAAGGTAAAATAGACTTCAAAGTGGACAAATTTGGTATTGTACACACTTCCATCGGTAAAGTAAGCTTCACTCCGGATGCTATCGCACAAAACGCGAACGAGTTCATCCAAACGCTTATCAAACTTAAACCCGCTGTAAGTAAAGGTACTTATATCAAGAGTATTTATCTTTCAAGCACTATGAGTCAAGGTATTAAAATTGACCCTAAGTCAATTGAGTAATCTTTAGAAAGGAGAAAAATTATGAAAAAGGAAGATAAAACCGCTCTGATTAGTGAACTGCAAAATAAACTTGGCGAGTACTCTCACTTCTACCTCACTAATATTGAGGGCTTAAACGCTGAGAAAACCAGCGAGCTCCGCCGCGCTTGCTTTAAAGCCGACATCAAACTCATAATGGCAAAAAATACCCTCCTCAAGAAAGCTTTAGAGGCTAAAGGTATGGACGCTGCTATCTTTGATGCACTGAAAGGCAATACCGCACTCATGCTCTGCAATACGGGCAACGCTCCTGCTAAACTCATCAAGGAAATCCTTAAGAAAGAGAAGAACAACCCTGATGCAAGACCACAACTCAAAGCTGCTTTCGTTGAGGAAACACTATACGTGGGCGCGCAAAACCTCGAGTTCCTCTCCACTATCAAGTCCAAGAACGAACTCATCGCAGAACTCGTTGCTCTCCTGCAATCACCTGCTAAGAATGTCGTTTCTGCACTCCAATCAGGAGGTAATACCATCCACGGCGTCCTCAAAACGCTGGGTGAACGCGCTGAGTAATTGCGCATAACTAACTAATTAATTTAAAAACTAATCTTATAAATAAAATACAATTATGGCAGATCTTAAAGCTTTTGCTGAACAATTGGTAAACCTTACTGTTAAGGAAGTTAATGAACTCGCTCAAATCCTGAAAGAGGAGTATGGTATCGAACCCGCTGCTGCAGCTGTTGCAGTTGCTGCTGGTCCTGCAGCTGGCGCAGGTGAAGCTGCTGCCGCTGAAGAGAAAACATCCTTCGATGTAGTTCTCAAAGAGGCTGGTGCACAAAAACTCCAAGTCGTTAAGGCTGTTAAAGAACAAACTGGTCTCGGCCTGAAAGAGGCTAAGGACATCGTTGACGCTGCTCCTGCTACCGTAAAAGAAGGCCTTGACAAAGCTGCCGCTGAAGCTCTCAAGAAAGCTCTTGAAGAGGTTGGCGCTACCGTTGAGCTCAAGTAATTATTGACCAGAATAAACACCTGGCCTAGGTTTAGATCCCTGAAAAAATGGGGTCTAAACCTTTTTCTCTGAAAGAAGATATTGGTTAATTAATATTAACTGATGGTAAAAATATAAGATATTTACTTAAAATATCATAAATTTTAATTAATGGCTACAAAAAATCAAACACAAAGAGTCAACTTCTCGGCAATGCAGAAACAATTGCCGTATCCTGACTTCTTGGACATCCAACTCAAGTCCTTCCGCGAATTCATGCAAATGGATGCTACTCCTGAGCAACGACGCAAAGAAGGTCTGTTTAAAGTGTTCTCGGAAAACTTCCCCATCGCGGATACCCGAAACAACTTTATTCTTGAATTCCTTGACTACCAAGTGGACCAACCGCGTTATTCCATCGAAGAATGCCTGCTTCGCGGGTTAACCTACTGTGTGCCACTCAAGGCTAAACTCAAACTCTATTGTACCGATCCTGACCACGAGGATTTCGATACCGTTATCCAAGATGTATTCCTTGGTACAATACCGTACATGACTCCTAAAGGTACATTCGTTATCAATGGCGCAGAACGCGTTGTCGTAAGCCAACTTCACCGCTCTCCTGGTGTTTTCTTCGGCACTTCAATGCACTCTAACGGTACGAAACTCTATTCGGCTCGTATCATCCCGTTCCGCGGCTCTTGGATAGAATTCGCTACCGATATCAACAAAGTCATGTATGCTTACATCGACCGTAAAAAGAAACTCCCTGTAACCACACTCCTCCGCGCTATCGGTTTCGAGTCAGATAAGGATATCCTTGACTGCTTCGGACTCGCTGAGGAAATTAAAGTAAACAAGGAGAATCTGCAAAATATAGTGGGACGTACCCTCGCAGGTAACGTCCTCAAATCATGGGCAGAAGATTTCGTTGATGAAGATACCGGTGAAGTAGTTTCTATCGAACGTAATGAAGTCATCATAGAGCGTGAAACAGAGCTCACAACTGAACTATGCGACCGTATCCTTGAGGCTGGCGTTAAAACCATCCTTCTCCATAAAGAAGAGGCTCGCGAGGCTGACTTCTCCATTATCTTCAATACCTTACAAAAAGACCCGTCACATTCTGAGAAAGAAGCTGTGCTCTATATCTATCGCCAATTGCGCAATGCAGAACCGGCTGATGATGCAACCGCACGTGAGATGATTCAAAACCTCTTCTTCTCTCAGAAACGTTACGACCTGGGAGAAGTAGGACGTTATCGTATTAACCGTAAACTCAATATGCATATCTCTGATGACGTTCGCGTCCTCACTAAAGAAGATATCATTGAGATTATCAGATACCTCGTCCTCCTTATTAACTCCAATGCCGAAGTGGACGATATCGACCACCTCAGCAACCGTCGCGTTCGTACCGTAGGCGAGCAACTATACAACCAGTTCAATATCGGTCTGGCTCGCATGAGCCGTACTATCCGCGAACGCATGAACGTACGCGATAACGAAGTCTTCACTCCCACTGACCTCATCAACGCTAAGGCTATTTCCAGCGTTATCAATTCCTACTTCGGAACGAACGCCCTGAGCCAATTTATGGACCAACAGAACCCGTTGGCTGAGATTACGCACAAACGTCGTATGTCTGCCCTCGGCCCTGGTGGTTTGAGCCGTGACCGTGCAGGATTTGAAGTACGTGACGTACACTACACGCACTATGGCCGTCTCTGCCCGATTGAAACTCCTGAAGGACCAAACATCGGTCTTATCTCCAGTCTCTGTATCTATGCAAAGATTAATGACCTTGGCTTCATCGAGACTCCGTATCGTACCGCTAAAGATGGTGTCGTAGATCTCAATAACGAGGATGTCGTTTATTTGACGGCTGAAGATGAAGAAGCAAAGACTATTGCACAAGGTAATGCACCACTCGACGAGAATGGTAAGTTTATTCGCAAGAAGGTTAAAGCGCGTTTCGCTGCCGACTTCCCGGTTGTAGCCCCGGAGAAAATCGACTTGATGGACGTGTCACCTTCACAAATCGCTTCTATCGCTGCAGCACTCATCCCGTTCCTCGAGCACGATGATGCCCACCGTGCATTGATGGGATCGAACATGATGAGACAGGCCGTGCCTCTGATTACCAGCGAGGCGCCTATCGTAGGTACAGGTATCGAAGGACAACTTATCCGCGATAGCCGTACACAAATAGAGGCTGAAGGCACTGGCGTTGTTACCTATGTAGACGCGGAACGTATTCGTATCCAATACGACAGACCGGAAGACGAAGAGTTCATCTCCTTCGATCCGTCTGAGAAAGAATATCTGCTGCCTAAGTTCCAAAAGACAAACCAAAATACCACCATTGACTTGCACCCAATCGTGCGCAAAGGAGATAAAGTGGAAGCAGGACAAATACTTACCGAAGGTTATGCTACCCAAA
This sequence comes from Paludibacteraceae bacterium, assembly GCA_016295035.1. Lineage (GTDB taxonomy): Bacteria > Bacteroidota > Bacteroidia > Bacteroidales > Paludibacteraceae > Colicola. The sequence continues at coordinate 11,867 of JAEDLW010000017.1, read as the reverse complement.
ACGGTGAACTTGCTCTCGGTAAAAACCTCAAAGTAGCCTATATCCCTTGGAAAGGTTATAACTATGAGGATGCTATCGTCCTTTCCGAGCGTATCGTACGTGAGGATATGTTCACTTCGGTTCACGTAGTTGAGCAACTGCTCGAAGTACGCGAAACTAAACGTGGTTTGGAGGAATTTACATCCGATATTCCGAATATAAGCGAAGAAGCGACTAAAGACTTGGACGAAAATGGTATCATTCGTATTGGTGCGCACATCAAACCGGGTGACATTATGATTGGTAAAATCACCCCTAAAGGAGAAACCGATCCGAGTCCAGAAGAGAAACTGCTTAAGGCTATCTTTGGAGATAAAGCCGGCGACGTGAAGGACGCTTCTCTCAAAGCAAGTCCATCACTTGATGGTGTCATCATTGACAAAAAACTCTACTCCCGTGCCATTAAGGATCGCAAGCAGAAACAGGAAGATAAACAGCAAATCATCAAGATGGACGAAGCTTTCAAAACTAAAACTGAAGCGCTTCGCAACCAACTGGTTGACAAACTGTCTGTTCTTCTTCGTGCTCGTCAGTCCAACGGCGTTTATGACCTGCTTGGTACCGAACTCATCGCCAAAGGTCAAACCTTCAGCAAGGAGCGTATCAACCAAATCGACTTTATGTCTGTTATGTTGGACAACTGGACGACTGACGAACATAAATCCGACCTCGTACGTCGTTGCATCATGAACTATATTAATAAGTATAAGGAGTATGATGCAGCCCTCAAGCGCGATAAATTCAACCTCACTATCGGAGACGAACTGCCCTCTGGTATCATCCAAACTGCAAAAGTATACGTTGCTAAACGCCGTAAGATCCGCGTGGGTGATAAAATGGCCGGTCGTCACGGTAACAAAGGTATCGTTTCTAAAATCGTACGCGTAGAGGATATGCCGTTCATGGCAGACGGAACACCGGTGGATATCGTTCTGAACCCGCTGGGTGTACCTTCTCGTATGAATATTGGTCAGATCTTTGAAGCCGTTCTCGGTTGGGCTGGTGACGAACTTGGTGTTAAGTTCGCAACGCCTATCTTTGACGGATGTACACTCGAATCTCTCGATGAGTGGACAGACAAAGCTGGCCTTCCTCGTGCAGGTAAAACCCAACTCTATGATGGTGGAACTGGTGAACCATTTGACCAAATGGCTACCGTCGGCGTAACCTACTTCATGAAACTCGGCCACATGGTCGACGACAAGATGCACGCTCGTTCAATCGGCCCGTACAGCTTGATTACACAACAGCCACTCGGAGGTAAAGCACAATTCGGTGGACAACGTTTCGGTGAAATGGAGGTTTGGGCACTCGAGGCACACGGTGCTGCTCATGTGCTCCAAGAAATCCTTACTGTCAAATCCGATGACGTTACAGGACGTGCTCGTACCTATGAGGCTATCGTGAAAGGCGAACCGATGCCTACACCGGGTCTGCCTGAATCACTTAACGTATTGTTACACGAACTGCAGGGCTTAGCACTGTCGATAAAGATGGAGTAAAAAACTATGGCTTACAAGAAAGAAAATACCAAGACTACAAGAAAGAACGGTTTCTCCAAGATCACTATTGGTCTTGCTTCACCGGACGAGATAATGGCTCTGTCCAGCGGTGAAGTACTCAAACCGGAAACGATTAACTATCGTACCTATAAACCGGAGCGTGACGGACTTTTCTGCGAACGCATCTTTGGTCCTACTAAAGACTATGAGTGCCATTGTGGTAAATACAAACGTATTCGCTATAAAGGTATCGTCTGCGAACGTTGCGGTGTAGAAGTAACAGAGAAAAAAGTGCGTCGTGAGCGCATGGGACATATTCGTCTCGCTGTGCCCGTAGCACATATCTGGTATCTCCGTTCACTCCCATCTAAGATGGCTGCACTGCTTGGCATTCCTACCAAGAAGCTGGACGCTATAATCTATTACGAGAAATATCTCGTGATGAATGCCGGTGTGCTTAACGGACAAACAATTCGCGATCAAGTCGTTGAAAATGGTATCCTGCTTGACGAGGACGAGTACGAAGAACTCCTCTCTCGTCTGCCGGAGAATAATGCTCAACTTGAAGACGACGATCCGGATAAATTTGTCGCTAAAATGGGTGCAGAGGCAATCTACGAACTGCTCGCTAAGATTGATCTGGATGAACTGAGTTATGAGTTGCGTAACCGTGCAGATACCGATTCTTCCACACAACGTAAACAAGAGGCTCTCAAACGCCTTCAAGTGGTGGAAGCGTTCCGTGCTGCTAACGGCAAGAACCGTCCCGAATGGATGATTCTACAGGTTATTCCTGTGACTCCTCCCGAGTTGCGCCCATTGGTTCCACTGGATGGTGGACGTTTTGCTACCTCTGACCTCAACGACCTCTATCGTCGTGTTATCATTCGTAACAACCGTCTTAAACGACTAATTGAAATCAAGGCCCCGGATGTAATTCTCCGTAACGAGAAACGCATGTTGCAGGAAGCTGTTGATAGTTTGTTCGATAACTCTCGTAAGACAACCGCTATCAAGTCCGACGCAAACCGTCCTCTTAAATCACTCTCTGATTCACTCAAGGGTAAACAAGGACGTTTCCGTCAGAACTTACTTGGTAAACGTGTGGACTACTCCGCTCGTTCTGTTATCGTTGTTGGTCCTGAACTTAAAATGCACGAGTGCGGTCTGCCCAAAGAGATGGCAGCTGAACTTTACAAACCGTTTATCATCCGCAAACTCATTGAGCGCGGTATGGTCAAGACGGTTAAGTCTGCGAAACGAATCATCGACCGTCGCGACGATGTGATTTGGGAAATCCTTGAGCACGTAATGGAAGGACATCCTGTTCTGCTCAACCGTGCTCCTACCTTGCACCGTCATGGTATCTTGGCTTTCCAACCGCGCATGATAGAGGGTAAAGCTATCCAATTGCACCCGCTTGCTTGCGCCGGATTTAATGCCGACTTTGATGGTGACCAAATGGCTGTGCACTTGCCGCTATCTAACGAGGCTATCCTCGAGGCACAACTGCTCATGCTCGGTTCGCACAATATCCTTGACCCGGCTAACGGTAACCCGATTACGGTGCCTTCTCAGGATATGATTCTTGGTCTATACTATATCACTAAACCGCGCAAGGGTGTCAAAGGTGAAGGACTTTGCTTCTATAGCCCAGAAGAGTGCACAATCGCTCTTAACGAAGGAAAAGTGGATATCCACGCCATTGTGAAAGTGCGTATCAATGAACAACTCGTTGAGACAACTCCTGGACGCTGCATGGTTAACGAATTTGTGCCTGCTGAAGTAGGCTTCCAAAACGTGACCATGAAGAAAGGTGCTGTGAAGAAAATCATATCTTCCGTTATCAAGACTTGTGGTGTGGCTCGTACTGCCAAATTCTTGGACGATATCAAGGACCTCGGTTATAAGATGGCATTCCATGGTGGTCTATCTTTCAACCTCAACGATATCCTTGTACCGGAAGAGAAAGCAGAATTCATCGCTGAAGGTAACGCAGAAGTAGAGAACATTACCGAACTGTATAACTTCGGTGAAATGTCTGATGATGAGCGTTATAACAACGTCGTTAACGCATGGAACAAAGTTGACTTGAAACTTACTGACACCCTTATGAAACACATGGAGGATGCCGATCAAGGTTTCAACTCTGTTTATATGATGATGGACTCCGGTGCCCGTGGTAATAAACAGCAGATTAAGCAGTTGGCAGGTATCCGTGGCTTGATGGCTAAACCGCAAAAGGCCGGTGCTACTGACAGCCGTCAAACCATTGAAAACCCTGTCTTGGCTAACTTTAAGGAAGGTCTGTCCGTGCTCGAGTACTTCGTATCAACTCACGGTGCTCGTAAAGGTTTGGCTGATACCGCTTTGAAGACCGCCGATGCCGGTTACCTCACACGTCGTCTTGTTGATGTATCGCACGACGTTATCATCACTGAAGAGGACTGTGGTACTCTCCGCGGACTGACAGCACGTGCTATAAAGCAAAATGATACAGTTGTTGCTACACTCACTCAGCGTATCCTCGGCCGTGTATCTGTTCACGATATTCTGGATAACGAAGGTAATGTTATAGTATATGCAGGCGAGGAAATTCGAGAACCCGAATGCGAGGCTATCGAAGCAGCAGGTATAGAGGAAGTAGAGATCCGTTCGGTGCTCACTTGTGAGGCTAAACATGGCGTATGCGCTAAGTGCTACGGCCGTAACTTGGCTACCCGTCAGATGGTTCAGAAAGGTGAGGCTGTAGGCGTTATCGCAGCGCAAGCCATCGGTGAGCCGGGTACGCAGTTGACACTTCGTACCTTCCACTCTGGTGGTGTCGCAGGTAATGCTGCTACTGAAAATACCTATTCACTTCCGCGCCACGGACGTATTGAGATTGATGACTTGCGTACGATTACTACTGATAGTGGAGATGTTATCGTGGTTAGTCGTCTGAATGAACTCCGTCTTGTGGATGAGAAGACAGGTGTGACTCTCACTACATTCAACATACCATATTCTTCCAAACTCTTCGTCACTCCGGGTGATGTCTATGATAAAGGAACTGTCGTTTGTGAATGGAATCCATATAAGGCTTCTCTTGTACTCGAGCAGGCTGGTACTCTCCGCTATGATGATGTTATTGAAGGTGTTACCGCTAAAACCGAGACTGACGAACAAACAGGTAAGAAAGAGGTTTATATCACCGATACACGTGATAAAACAAAGATGCCAATTGCTTCTATCGTGGATAAGAATGGCAATGTTCTCCGTTCCTATAACCTTCCGACTAAGGCTATGCTTGTGCATGCTGACGGTGATGAGATTAAGGTTGGAGACCTGCTCTTCACGATTACACGCGCTCTTGGTACTGCCGGTGATATTACTGGTGGTCTGCCACGTGTAACAGAGCTCTTTGAGGCACGTAACCCGTCCAATCCAGCTATCGTGGCTGAAATTGACGGTGAGGTGACCTTCGGTAAAATCAAACGTGGTAACCGAGAGTTGTCTATTACCAGCCGACAGGGTGAAGTTAAGTCCTACCTTATCCCTCTCACTAAGCAGATTTTGGTACAGGAAGGTGACTATGTTCGCGCCGGTGTTGCACTCTCTGATGGTGCCGTTACTCCTGATGACATCTTGGCTATCAAGGGCCCGACTGCTGTTCAAGACTATATTGTCAACGAAGCACAAGCCGTTTATCGACTCCAAGGTGTGGAAATCAACGATAAACACTTTGAAATTATCGTGCGTCAGATGATGCGCAAGGTACTCATCCAAGATGCTGGCGATACACGCTTCCTCGAGGGACAAGTAGTCGATAAGATGGACTTCTTGGACGAAAACGACCGTATCTGGGGACGTAAGGTAGTTACTGATGCAGGTGATAGTGAAGTTCTTCGCCCAGGTCAGATTATCACCGCACGTCGTCTCCACGATGAGAATTCCTCTCTACGTCGCCGCGATAGAAAACTGGTTGTCGCTCGTGAGGCTGTCTGTGCTACTGCATCGCAGATCTTGCAAGGTATCACACGCGCAGCTCTCGGTACTAAATCCTTCATGTCTGCAGCCTCCTTCCAAGAGACGACAAAAGTCCTCAACGAGGCTGCTATACAAGGACGCGTAGATACGCTCGAAGGCATGAAAGAAAACGTTATCTGCGGTAATCTCATTCCAGCCGGTACAGGTCTGCGTGAGTTCCAGAAGATTGCTGTTCATAATGCCGAAGAGTATGCAGCTATCCAAGCAGCGCGTGAGGCTGCTGAGGCTCGGCTCTACCAAGTGTCAGAAGACTGATAATGGTAATTCTGTAGCCTATGGCACAGCGTGAGGCAGAAACTACACCGATGATGAAGCAGTTTCGGGATATAAAAAATCAATATCCCGATGCACTGCTTCTCTTCCGGTGCGGTGATTTCTATGAGACTTACTGCGAAGATGCCGTCCGAGCAGCTAAAGAACTCAATATCACTCTCACTCATCGTAATAATGGAGGTAATGCAGCCGCGATTGACATGGCAGGCTTTCCCTTCCACGCCCTCGATACATATCTGCCTAAACTTGTACGCGCAGGTCTGCGCGTCGCTATCTGTGACCAGCTCGAAGATCCTAAACTGACAAAGAAACTTGTTAAAAGAGGGGTCACAGAACTTGTTACTCCCGGTGTTAGTTATTCCGATACAACTCTCAAACAGAAAGAGAATACTTTTGTCGCCTGCGTCCATTTCCACGGACAAGAGATTGGCGTCAGTTTCCTTGATATCAGTACCGGTGAGTTTCTTGTAGCTCAAGGGAACACCGATTATATCGACAAATTGCTCACTAACTTCGCACCTAAGGAAGTGCTCTATATGCGCGGCAAACGAGAACTCTTCGAGTCCCATTTTGGTAACCGCTACTTCACCTTCGAATTAGATGATTGGATGATGACGGCGGAAGCTGCTAACGATCGACTTACCAAGCAGTTCAATACTACCAACCTTAAAGGTTTTGGGATCGACCAACTTCCTGAAGGTGTCATTGCGGCTGGTGCAATCCTCCATTATCTTGACATGACTCAGCACCTCCAAAATGGCCATATACAGCATATTAGCCGCATTGAGGAGGATCGGTTCGTATGGCTTGACCGCTTTACCCTTCGTAACCTTGAGCTGCTTGGAGGACAGACGGAAGATAGTAAAACGCTTATCGATATCCTCGATAAAACACTGACACCGATGGGTAGCCGTACCATGCGCCGGTGGATGGCTTTCCCTCTAAAGAGTGTCCGGTCTATTCGCAACCGACAGTCCGTTGTAGAGTATTTATTCCGTTATCCTGAAGTACGCGAACACCTCGAAGAGCAACTCATCCGTATTCAAGATATGGAGAGACTTGTCAGTAAAGTGGCTACAGGACGTATAAGTCCGCGCGAGGTGGCGCAACTTGGTAATGCTCTCTCTGCTGTAGAGCCTATCAAACAACTTTGTTTGCAAGCCACGGATAATGATTATCTGCATCTCCTTGGCGAGCAACTTGATACATGTGTAACCATACGCGATCGCATCATCCGCGAATTAGTTCCTAATCCGCCTGCTGTTCAGGGAAGACCTAATATTTTCACTTCTGGAGTAGATGCCGAACTAGACGATCTTCGTGCCATTCAAAACAACGGAAAGGACTACCTCTTGCAAATCCAACAGCGTGAGATAGAAGCAACAGGTATTTCCTCCTTAAAAATTGGCTTCAATAACGTCTTCGGTTACTATCTGGAGGTGCGTAATACCTATAAGGATCAGGTACCTGCAGAGTGGATTCGTAAGCAGACGCTCGTTAATGCCGAACGCTATATCACTGAAGAACTCAAAGAGTATGAGCAGAAGATTCTTACTGCTGAAGAAAAGATAGGGCTGATAGAAACGCGACTTTATACAGAGCTTATGCTTGCTATGGGTGGGTTCGTGCCGCAGATGCAACTTGATGCTTCTGTACTCGCACAACTTGATTGCCTGCTCAGTTTTGCAAACGTGGCACAGCAGCATAAATACATCTGCCCAGATATTAACGAGACGCTCGTTATTGATATTCGCCAGGGGCGCCATCCTGTTATTGAACAAGAGTTACCCCTTGGTGAACAATATGTGGCGAATGATGTTCTGCTTGATAATAACTCCCAAGAGATTATCATTCTTACCGGACCTAATATGGCAGGTAAATCAGCACTATTGCGTCAAACAGCACTCATCGTGCTCATGGCTCAGATGGGTAGTTTCGTGCCAGCGGAAAGCGCTTCAATAGGCGTGGTGGACAAAATTTTCACCCGCGTTGGCGCATCCGATAATATTTCGCTTGGCGAATCAACTTTCATGGTCGAGATGAATGAAGCAGCGGCTATCCTCAATAACCTGAGTGAACGCAGTCTCGTCCTCTTCGACGAACTCGGACGCGGTACATCTACATATGATGGTATCTCTATCGCATGGGCTATTGTAGAATATATCCATCAACATCCTACGCATGCAAAGACACTTTTCGCTACCCATTACCACGAACTCAACGAACTGGAGCATACACTAGAGCGCGTACGTAACTATAATGTATCTGTTAAGGAGGTAAACGGCAAGGTTATTTTCCTGCGTAAACTGGTTCGTGGAGGCTCGGAACATTCGTTTGGTATTCATGTGGCTAAGCTTGCCGGTATGCCGACATCTATCATTCAGCGTGCCGACCAAGTTCTTGCTTCACTTGAGCAAGCTAATTCCGACAACCATATCACTAAGCCAATGCAACAGATTGGGCAGAGTAGGGAAGGTATGCAGTTGTCGTTCTTCCAATTGGATGATCCCGTACTCGAACAAATCCGAGATGAGGTTAAGTCTATTGACGTCAATAACCTCACTCCTCTTGAGGCACTTAACAAACTCTCCGAAATAAAATCCCTAGTAGGAAAATAATTCATAAAAGTGCAGGATTTTTGTCCTGCACTTTTTTTATTATTCTTGGTGAGTTGTGGAAATCTAATTCGCTCAGTGGTTTTTTATGACTATCATTATCAGCTTTCTATTTTTTATAGTATCTGCAGAAGGATTGAAGTCCGCAGGTGTGGCACTGAGGCTTGCGAGCCTGACAGATATAACGACCATGTAATAGTAGCCAGTGATGAGCCTTGGGAATAAGTGTGGCAGGAATATATTTGACAAGCTGTTTCTCGGTCTGAAGCGGGTTCTTACTGTCTGTCGTAAGTCCGAGTCGCTCCGCTACGCGGAAGATATGCGTATCTACTGCCATTGTTGGCTGATTCCATATGACCGCACAGACTACATTAGCAGTCTTACGTCCCACTCCGGGAAGGGTCTGCAGGGCGTCAATATTGTCAGGAACCTCTCCGTGATAGACTTGAGTGAGGCGTTGAGCCATACCCACCAAATGAGCCGCTTTGGAGTTCGGATAACTGACGGAGTGAATATAATGTAGTACATCTTCCACGCTTGCTTTAGCTAATGCTTCCGCTGTCGGGTAAGCGGCAAAGAGTGCCGGTGTAACAAGATTGACACGTTTATCGGTGCACTGGGCACTAAGCATAACGGCCACAAGGAGTTGGAACGGACTGTTGTAGTGCAGTTCGGACTCCGCAACCGGCATGTTCAGCGCGAACCACTCTAAGATATGCTCAAACCGCTGTTTCGTTGTCATAATACGTCTTGCTTAAGAAACGGAGCAACTGGGTAGCGTCTTTAATCACCACTTCAGTCTCGGGAGATATTTCTTTCTTCTGCAGCCTGAGCATCATCACTTGATAGAGCAGAACAAGACAAGCTTCAACATCAGACATGTCGGGACGGTCGGTCTTCGCCTTGAGGATATTGAGCGTCGGCTGCAGATGCATGATAACTGCACGATAAGGTGCTTCTGTATCGAGCAGTTCACTATGCAGATCGATGAGTTCATCCAGTGCATTTTTTGCCAATTGCAAATGCCCACCGTTCATGATGCCTTCGATATGCATCATGTCGAGCAATTCCATGAGTTCGGTACTCTCTGCCGCTTTCTCTGGGAATGCACGCAGATAATCCTCTATTTGCCATAGATATAAGATGTACTCGGCAATATTGTCTTTCTTAGATTTCATCGTCGTCAAAATCGTCTAAATATTCATCGTAATCGTCGGAAAGGAACACTTCCATCTCTCGACGGTCCTTCTTGGTTGGGCGTCCTGTGCCTCTATCGCGTCCGGACTTACCTGCGAGTAGCGCCAATTCAAGCAGTTCGATTTGGTCGGGCGCTGTGATATCGCGCATGTACTCTGGCACAAGTTTGGCACCCAAGCGGTTCTCACTGAGACGCAATACTTCGTATGAATAAGTAATTGGCCCTTTGCGCACAGAGAACTTATCACCTATCTTGAAGGTGCGCGATGGTTTGAGTTCCACACCATGCATGGTGATGCGTCCTTTCTTGCAGGCATCGGCGGCGATAGAGCGCGTCTTATAGATACGCATGGCGAATAGGTATTTATCGACTCTTTCTTCCATAATCAGTGTTCTACTGTGAGGCGGTTTTCAATCATTCGTGTGATATATTGTTGGATATATGCCTGAAGATATAGTTCCATATCGTTGGTGGCGACGCGTTGACCCATACAAAAACAAATCGTGACAGCGTGTATAACGCCATCACTAATAGGATGTTACATGCTGCAACAATCCATGGATGCTGCCAAATTGTTTTCAAGCGGTTCACTTGTTGTTGTATTGATTCATAGTTCTGTCTATACCTTGCAGGCAGAAGGAAGGTATGATATCTTTGATGACATTAAGTCGGTCAGGCAACGCCTTCACTTCGTCATCAGTCCATGTGCCAAGGACATAATTAATTTGTGTTCCGCGCGTGTACTCGTTCCCTATACCAAAGCGCACGCGTGCGTAGTTAGGTGTGCAGAGCACTTGCTCGATATGTTTGAGACCATTATGACCGCCGGCGCTGCCTTGCTTGCGGATGCGGATAGTACCGAAGGGCAGATTAAGATCGTCCACTAATACCAGCAGATTCTCCAAAGGTATCTTCTCCACCTGCATCCAGTAGCGTACCGCGTTGCCGCTTAGGTTCATAAATGTAGAAGGCTTGAGCAGGACGAGTTCAGCATTCTTTACACGTCCGCGACCAACGAAACCATATCGTTTGTCCTCAAAAGCAATGTTGGACGCCTCAGCAAAAGCGTCCAACATCTTGAAACCTATATTATGCCGAGTGTTACAATATTCATCTCCGATATTGCCCAGCCCGACAATCAGGTACTTACTCATTACTCAGCAGCTCCGTTCTCTCCAGCAGTTGCGCTTGCGCGAGTAGCTTTGACTTGAGCCACACAAGCATCTTGCGGGTTCATAAGTTTGCAGTTTTCTACTTGAACATCGCTAACAGCCAGTTTCTTACCAAGTCCGAGTTCGGTTACGTCGATAACAACGCGATCAGGAATATTGGTGTAGATACCATTCACTTTCAGTTTACGCATCTCAAGGCTGAGTTTACCACCGGCTTTAACACCAGCTGCGTGACCAGTTAATGAAACAGGAATAGCCACGGTAACAGGTTTTGTCTCATTTACCTCAAGGAAATCAATGTGGAGAACATTCTCGTTAATCGGATGGAACTGCAACTCTTTGACTACAGCCTTGCAGGTGTCCTTACCAATAGTAAGGTTAACAACGAGCGTGTCAGGAGTGTAAATGAGTTTGCGAACATCTTCTTTCTTAACGGTGAAAGTTACGTTTTTTCCCAAACCGTAGAGGTTGCAAGGAACGAGTTCTTCTTTGCGCAAAGCTTTAGCAGCTTTTTTGCCGTACTCGGTACGAGGAGTACCAACTAAATCAAAAGTTTTCATTGTTGATAGTTTTGTTACTTTATTCGGGCCATTAACTAAAGGTGATGGGCCCTACTTATCATCACATAAAAAAAGCCTTACGGCTTCTTTGTTGCCTAACGAGGAGTCGAACCTCGCCCCTCAGAACCAAAATCTGATGTACTACCGATATACGATTAGGCACCGTTTGTGCTCCTCCTTGCGGAAAAAGCGTGCAAAAGTACTACAAATATTTGAAGTACACAAATAAATTGAACAAAAAATGCAAAAAAAAATGTATTTTGGATGTTTTTGGCCATTATTTTTGAAAAAAATGACTCAAGCGGAGAAAAAAACACAAGGTAAACGATGTGAAATGAAGAAAAAAGAGCGAGGCATTGAGGTGCCCCCCCAAAGTTGGAGTGTTTATGGCACAAGAAGGTCGGTTGCGTAGTCAACCATCCTTTTTTTACGAGGAGCCTATTGCTCCTTTTCCTTGAACTCAGACGGTAATAAGCCGG
>JAEDLW010000016.1:0-28323 GCA_016295035.1 Paludibacteraceae bacterium | reverse complement strand
ATGAAGAAACACATTGTTTTAGTACTTACTTTTTTACTACTTGCGTTCGCACAAGTAAGTTTGGCGAATGTGATAACCGGACAGGCAGCTATTCCTGAAAATTACTACAACGGAGTAGATGGCAAGTCGGGAGCTGCGAGTATTCTGTCCGCGCTCAATACGATTATCAAAGATCATACCGTCATTAACTACCAAGGGCTGGAGCCGTATTACCAGCAGACTGACTTCTACGCTGATACGCTATGGGATATGTATTCGACATGCCGCTATACTGCTGAAGATGCCAATCGGTCACAATCAGCAGTATGCGATGGGTGGAACAAAGAGCACGTGTGCTGTCAGTCTTGGCTCGGTAGAGGTGCGATGGTTTCGGATTTGTTCAATGTCTATCCTACGGATGCGCGCGTGAATAACCTGCGGTCCAATTATCCGTACGGTGAAACGAATGTGACAACCGGCATTACTAAAGACCCGGACAAGCACGCTTTGGGCAAATTGGGAACAAGCAAAAATGGTCCGATAGCTAATTATTCGACGAGTAGTAATTATACGGATGGTAATAAACGAGTGTTTGAGCCGGATGACCGGTATAAAGGCGACTTTGCGCGCACGTTCTTTTATATGGTAGCTCGCTATCGCGAGAACATACTTAATGCGGGCAATGGTTCTGCTATGTTTGTGTCTAATCCGACGGACTTCACGGCATATAGTCTGAGTTTTCTGCTTAAATGGCATCGTCAAGACCCCGTGTCGCTCAAAGAGATAGACCGCAATCAGGCTGTTTATGGCATACAACATAACCGCAATCCGTTTGTAGACTATCCCGATTTGGTGGAGTATGTTTGGGGCGAAAAGAAAGGGCAGACGGTTAACTTGACATCGCTTACTGCGTCCTGCGACGGAAGCTCAATGGACGTGCAACACGTGCAGAAACAGCAACCTGCGGCACAGAAAGTGTTGATAGACGGCAAGTTATATATCCTAATAGGAGAGAAAATGTTTACTATAACCGGACAACAAATTAAGTAATATCATGAGAAAATTTCTATCTTTTATCATCATTCTCTGTTCTGTAGGTCTTTTTGCAGAGCAGATGCCGGAAGGCTTTTATAATAGCGCTAACGGAACGAAAGACAATGAGTTGAAAACTACTCTTAAATCGCTTGTGCGCAAGCGTACTGCTATTAGTTACGGTGATGAAACTTGGGAAGTGTTCTATTACTCTGATCGAAACGATGAAGGGTATTGTATGGATATGTACTGTGATACATGGAATAAATTCACAACTCCTGGAGAAAAAGTATCTGGCTGTAACATAGAGCATAGCTTTGCTAAGAGTTGGTGGGGTGGAGCTGAGAATGATGCGTATAAAGATTGCTACCATTTAAATCCGTCCAATTCAATAGCCAATAGTGCACGAAGCAATTATCCGCTGGGTGTGCCGGTGAAGGAGATCAAAACCGCCGGTTCGCTGCGTATTGGTAAGATTCATCATGATTCATTGAACGTTGATTTTTGGGTGTTTGAACCAAAGGATGAATACAAAGGCGACTTTGCGCGTGCATATTTTTATATGGCTACATGCTTTGGAAAAGATATCAATGGCAATGTAGACGTAGTGTGCAAGAAATACAATGGTTGGCGTACAGACAATAAAGATGTGGGCTCCAAATTTGCCATGCAGAATGATAACTACTTGGAGTTTCAACCATGGGAAGCCGAACTGCTCATAAAATGGCATCGCCAAGACCCTGTTTCCGTGAAAGAAATCAAGCGTGCAGACGCTGTGAGTAACTTCCAGCATAATCGCAATCCGTATATTGACTATCCGTATTTTGCCGAGTATATTTGGGGCAAGATGGCGGGCAAGGCGGTTGATATGTCGCATCTTGTTTCGTCCACCGACCCGCGTTTTGTTCCGGGTGAGAGTGACGGCTGGTCAGACGATCCTGTAACAGCAATAGACGCAGTAATAGTAACGCCTAAAGCAACAAAGATTTTCCGTAACGGACAAGTACTTATTCTCCGTGACGGACATATGTATAACATTATGGGACAGGAAATTAAATAACAAACAACATAACAATAAACAACTTAAAACATGGAAGAAAAATTGAACCTGTTGGCTGATTTTCCTGCCATCTCGACCAAAGAGTGGAAGGATAAAATCATCACCGACCTCAAAGGCGCCGATTTCGACAAGAAACTTGTATGGCGCACACCGGAAGGGTTTAATGTACAGCCTTTCTACCGCCAGGAAGACCTGCGCGGACTGAAAACAACAGTTTCCGCTCCCGGACAATTTCCCTATGTTCGTGGTACGAAAACAAACAACGAGTGGGCTATTCGCCAAAACGTTTGTGCCTGTGAGAACGCGCGCAAAGCAAACAAACTTGCGCTTGACATTCTCAACAAAGGTATTACTTCTCTCGGTTTCTGCCTGAATGCAGAAAGACTCAACTATCGCTACATCAAGAACCTTCTTAAGGATATTGATGCGCGCGCTATTAACATCAACTTCACTATCTGTCCTCGCAAAGCGCCTGAGTTAGCAAATATCCTCGTGCGCTACTACGGACGTTGCGGTTATGACTTCAAGGCTGTTTATGGCTCTATTAACGTGGATCCGATAAAGGGCATGTTGCTCAAAGGCAAAGACTTTAGCCGCGAACAGGTGGCGGAGAAACTTGTTGCTACCGTCAACGCCTGCAAGACGCTCGTTAACTACCGCGTTGTAGGCGTGAACAGCGTTGTATTCAATAACTCCGGCGCATATTGCGCGCAAGAGTTGGCTTATGCTCTCGCATGGGGTGCTGAATACATGACGATGATGACCGAAGCAGGTGTGCCAAACTACCTCGCAGCGCGTGAGATTCGTTTCAACATGGGTATTGGTGGCAACTACTTCATGGAGATTGCTAAGTTCCGTGCCGCTCGTCTGCTCTGGGCTAAGATTGTAGAGGCTTACAAAGCGCCTATTTTCACCCACGCGCTCAAAGATGCTGCTAAGATGAATGTCTGCGCTGAGACCAGCCGCTTCAACATGACCATCTTCGACGCATACGTAAACCTGCTCCGCTCGCAGACTGAGACAATGTCTGCTGCCTTAGCCGGTGTAGATGAAATCGTTGTCACGCCGTTTGACGTTACTTACGAGCGCCCAACCGACTTCGCTGAGCGTATTGCACGTAACCAACAACTCCTGCTCAAAGAGGAAGCACACTTCGACAAGGTCGTTGACCCTGCTGCCGGTTCGTACTATCTGGAGAACCTCACCAATTCTATTGCTGCTGAGGCATGGAAACAGTTCTTAGCTATCCAAGAACAGGGTGGTTTCTTCGAAATGGTTAAGGCAGGTAAAGTGCAAGAAGCTGTGGCTGCTAACCTCAAAGCTCGTCTCGCTGACGTAGCTAAACGCAAAGAGGTGCTGCTCGGTTCCAACCAGTTCCCGAACTTCAATGAGAAAGCGGCTAAGAAGATAAAGGACAACGCCGGCGCTTGCAGCTCTATCTGCAACTGCAAGGACAAGAAAGAAGCTAAGTCGTCTTGTGGCTGTGGCAACAAAGGCGAAGCTTGCTTACCGACGCTTCCCGTCGCTCGTGCTGCCGAAGAGTTTGAACAACTCCGCCTCGATACCGAAGGTGCTAAGAAACAACCTGTTGCCTTTATGCTCACTATCGGTAACCTCGCTATGCGTATCGCACGTGCACAATTCAGTTGTAACTTCCTCGCTTGCGCAGGCTATAAGGTTATCGACAATAACGGCTTCAAGTCCGTTCACGAAGGTATCAAGGCTGCTCGTAAAGCGAAAGCGGACATTATCGTGCTCTGCTCGTCCGATGACGAATATGCAACCTTTGCTCCACAAGCTTGGTTAGAGCTCGAAGGCTCGAAAGAGATGTTTATCGTGGCTGGTGCTCCTGCTTGCATGGAAGACCTCCAAAAGCTCGGTATCCAGAACTTTATCCATATCCGCTGCAACGTGCTCGAAACATTGAAACAATATAATTCCCAACTCCTTAATAAGTAATCGTTATGAAACCAGATTTTAAGAAAATTGATATCAAGAAGGTTTCAGCAACAAAGGTGCTGGGACCGAATACAGCCGATTGGCAGACGCCGGAACTCATCGACGTTAAGCCCGTTTATACTAAAGAAGACCTCCAAGGCATGGAGCATCTGAACTATGCTTCCGGTATTCCTCCTTTCCTTCGTGGCCCGTACAGCGCTATGTACCCGCTGCGTCCTTGGACTATTCGTCAATACGCAGGATTCTCCACCGCCGCCGAGTCAAACGCTTTCTATCGCCGTAACCTCGCTTCCGGTCAGAAAGGTCTGTCCGTAGCATTCGACCTCCCGACACACCGCGGATATAATGCCGATAACATGCGTGTCGTAGGTGACGTAGGTAAAGCCGGTGTAAGTATCTGCTCGCTCGAGGATATGAAAGTCCTCTTTGCAGGTATTCCTTTGAACAAGATGTCCGTATCCATGACTATGAACGGCGCCGTGCTGCCTATTCTGGCGTTCTATATCAATGCTGGTCTTGAGCAAGGTGCATCGCTCGAGGAAATGGCCGGTACCATCCAGAACGATATTCTTAAAGAGTTCATGGTGCGTAACACTTATATCTATCCGCCTAAGTTCTCGATGAAGATTATCGCTGATATCTTTGAATATACCTCGCAGAACATGCCTAAGTTCAACTCCATCTCCATCTCCGGTTACCACATGCAAGAAGCAGGTGCTACCGCTGATATCGAGCTTGCTTACACGCTTGCCGATGGTATGGAGTACCTCCGTGCAGGTGTTAACGCCGGCATGAGCGTAGATACATTCGCTCCGCGTCTGTCGTTCTTTTGGGCAATCGGTATGAACCACTTCATGGAGATTGCTAAGATGCGTGCCGGACGTATGCTCTGGGCGAAGATTGTTAAGTCCTTCGGCGCTAAGAATCCGAAGTCCATGGCTCTTCGTACCCACTGCCAGACATCCGGTTGGTCACTCACAGAGCAAGACCCGTTCAATAACGTTGGCCGTACTTGTATCGAAGCTATGGGTGCTGCACTTGGTCATACCCAGTCACTCCACACCAACGCACTTGACGAGGCTATCGCACTGCCGACAGACTTCTCTGCTCGTATTGCGCGTAACACGCAGATCTATATCCAAGAAGAGACCAAAGTCTGCAAGGAGATTGACCCATGGGCTGGTTCTTACTACGTAGAGACCCTTACCAAGGAAATTGCCGACAAGGCTTGGGCACTCATCCAAGAGGTAGAGAAACTTGGTGGTATGGCTGCGGCTATTGAGACTGGTATTCCTAAGATGCGTATCGAGGAAGCTGCAGCACGTACGCAAGCACGTATCGACTCCGGCAACCAGAAGATTATCGGCGTGAACGAGTATCGTCTTGAGCACGAAGACCCGATTGACATCCTCGAGATTGATAACACGGCCGTTCGTGAGGAACAAGTGGCTCGTCTCAAAGAACTCCGTGCTCATCGTGACGAGAAAGCTGTACAGGCTGCTCTCGAAGAAATTACTAAGTCCGTTCAGGCATGGGCAGATGGCGGTAAGGGAGAGAACCTCCTCGCGCTCGCTGTCAAGGCTGCAGGACTTCGCGCCTCACTCGGTGAGATATCCGACGCATGCGAGAAAGTTGTTGGACGTTATAAAGCAACCATTAGAACTATTTCAGGAGTGTATAAAGCAGGAACAATACAGGACAGCGAGTTCCAAGAGGCTTGCCGTCTCACCGCAGAGTTTGCGAAGAAAGAAGGTCGTCAACCACGTATCATGATCGCTAAGATGGGTCAAGACGGCCACGACCGTGGTGCTAAAGTCGTAGCTACCGGCTATGCCGATTGCGGTTTCGACGTTGATATGGGGCCGCTCTTCCAGACTCCGGAAGAAGCTGCTAAACAGGCTGTTGAGAACGACGTTCACTGTCTCGGCGTATCCTCACTGGCGGCTGGTCACAAGACCCTTATCCCGCAGGTTATCGAGGAGCTCAAGAAACTGGGTCGTCCGGATATCATGGTTACTGCCGGTGGTGTTATCCCAGCACAAGACTATGATTTCCTCTACAAAGCCGGCGTTGCCGCCATCTTTGGTCCCGGCACACCAGTGGCGCATTCCGCTAAGATTGTGATGCAACTCTTGATGCAAGAGTAAAATTGCACCAATTCTATCAAAAAATGACATATGCGCTTGCGTATGTCATTTTTTTGATGTACTTTGGCATACCGACTGCGTGCAGAACAAGAAAGTGAATTTTCTGCTGTTTTCGGCGTAGCGGTTATAGCGTTACCATCTGGCGTCATTAAGTTAGTTACCTGGATGAACTGCGTGAGGAAAAGAAGAATCCCAAATAACTAAGTTTCTTTGTAATTGGATGCGTTTGGATTCACCACGCTTGCCCGTTACGAAGTAATACTGCGCCAAACGCTCGTCGAACTTACTGACAAAGGCTTCGCGTATACGTGCGCATTTCTCGTTGATAGCGTTTTGCGTCGGGTCGCACAGCGCCTGAATACTTTTGTCTATCACTTCGGTCTGTACGCGGTCTGTGAGTTGCATGTAAATAGTGCGTAGTTCTTCTTCGTAGTCCGACAGAAATTTGAAAGGAATACCTTCCTCGTGTTTCAGGAAAAGCAAAAAGACGGCTTTCGGCAGAGGTGTCATCTCAATCTCCATATTGTGATAATCGGGCAGTATAATGCGGTAATCACGTGTGATGACCAACCGACTGAGTGTATCTTCTTTCTCCAGCAATTTCCGCAGGGCGAGTTCATCTACGCCCAACTCGCGTAGCCTTTCAATGCGCTTACGAATCTCCTGCATCATCCGCTCGCGTTCCGTCTCAAAGTCATAATCTATTTCCTGCGAAACAGGCTCGAGTTCAGCAGCCAAGAGTAGCGCTCCGGCAGCATCTTCACCCGGCGCTTCAGCCATTGCTTCTTCCATATGGCACGGCTGCGCCATCGGTCTCGCCATCTTTTCGACTATGCGTCGACCAAGGCACTTCGTGTAACGCAAAGCACGTCGTTCCTCCTGTTCACGAAGCGTAACTTTACGTTCAAGTTCCTGCCACGAGGCTTCTATCTGCAAATCCGATTCGTCCAAACTTGGATAACGGTAGCGTAAGCGAAGTAATTGTGCGTCTTTCATACAAAACATACTTTTCCGACGGCAAAAGTACAAAAAATAATTCAATCATGCAAATCCTATATCCTACAAATGGCAATTTTGATGCTTTGCAAGCCTTGTAATTCGTTTCTATACTCCTTATTATATATAATTATAGTACTTTTGCACTGTCAAACGACATAAATCCTATGTTTAACCACTAAATTGTATGCATTATGAAAACGACATCAACAAAAACACAAGTCTTCAATCTTGTTATTCTTGACAAATCCGGTTCGATGGAAGATATCCGCAAGGAAGCTATCGACGGTTACAATGAGACACTTGGCACTATTCGTGTAGCGCAGGACAAGCACAAAGACACGCAAGAACATTTTGTTTCACTTGCTGCTTTCTGCGGGTGTGGTGTACAAATGATTTTGGATAAGAAACCGATTGCCGAAGCAGACAAGCTTACGCCCGCTCAGTACGAGCCGTGTTGCTCTACGCCGCTTTTCGATGCTATCGGTTCGACTATCAAGCATCTGAAAAACGATATCAAAGATATCGAAGATGCTGCCGTGCTTGTTACTATTATTACCGACGGCTACGAGAATGCTTCTAAAGAATGGACAGCCTCTGCTATCAAAAGACTGATAGACGATTGCAAGGCAGATGGTTGGATGTTTGCCTTTATCGGCGCCGGTGAGGACATCACACGTGTAGCATCTACGATTGCTATTACGAACACGATTGTTTGGGAAAAGACCGGCAAAGGAACGAAGCAGATGTTCGCTACTTGCGAGAATGCGAGTGAACGTTTCTATGACAAGATGGCTGCGCCTTGCTGCGTTGGAGCTTCGGTGGCTGAGAAAAAGAAGATGCGCGCCCGCTTCTCTGAAGAGTATTTTGAGAAGTAAATTTTCAACAATCCCAATAAAAAAGTGCAGGACCGAAATCCTGCACTTTTTGCTATAAATCCATTCGACGGATTAACCGAAATTGTCGAATCGGATGTCCTCGTCGCTGACGCCGAGAGAGTGGAGCAAGTCGAGGACGGTCTTTGCCATCATTGGAGGTCCGCAGAGATAGTACTCAATGTCTTCCGGAGCTTCATGCTGTTTGAGGTACGTATCACCCATGACAGGAGCAATAAAGCCGGCTGTATATTTGACGCCGAGTGAATCTGCTTTTGGATCCGGACGGTCGAGTGCCAAATGGAAGTGGAAGTTCGGGAATTCCTTTTCCAGTGCGAGGAAATCTTCGAGGAAGAATACCTCGTCGATAGCACGTGCACCATAGAAATAGTGCATTTCACGGTCGCGGCACTGACGTGTCTTGAGCATGTGCATGATCTGCGCACGCAGAGGAGCCATTCCGGCACCACCACCGACCCAAATCATTTCCTTCTTACTATCGTAAACAGGATGGAACTCACCATAAGGACCGGACATCGTAACCTTATCGCCAGGTTTGAGCGAGAAGATATAGGTGGAAGCGATACCGCATGGCACATCCATGAATTCCGGTCCGTTCGGGCACTGGTCTTTCGGTTTGAAAGGCGGAGTTGCAATACGAACAGTAAGGGTGATGATATCACCTTCGTCCGGATAGTTAGCCATAGAGTAAGCACGGATAGTAGCTTCTGTATTCTTCTGTTTCAGTCCGAAGAGACCGAAGTTTTTCCAAGCCGGCAGATAGAGGTCTCCGATAAGCGATTTATCCATGTCGCGGTCATAATCGATATCGTATTCAGGAATAAGGATCTGCGCGTATGAACCTGGTTCGAAGTCCATGTGCTCTCCAGGAGGCAGTGCGACTTTAAACTCTTTGATAAAGGTTGCAACGTTCTTGTTCGAAATAACTTCGCATTCCCATTCCTTAACTCCGAGAATAGACTCATCCATTTTGAGGGAGAGGTCATTCTTTACTTTGACTTGGCATCCGAGACGCCAGTGGTCTTTCTGTTGTTTACGTGAGAAATGCACCGTTTCAGTTGGTAGGATTTCTCCACCGCCTTCGAGGACTTGGCATTTGCACTGTCCGCAACTACCTTTACCACCGCAAGCGGAAGGCAGGTGCACGCCGGCATTATTAAGCGAAGCGAGTAGGGTACCACCGGCAGGAATGTCATAGACTTTGTCACCGTTGATGGTTACTTTCACGTCGCCGGAAGCCACGAGATAACGCTTAGCGACGAGCAGAATAACAACGAGCAGGAGTATCACTACGAGGAATACCAACACTGCATATAAAATTGCTGTAATATTCATAGTTGTTCCTCCTTAGATATTAAGTCCTGAGAAGCACATGAAGGCAAGCGCCATCAGACCTACAGTGATAAAGGTGATACCAATACCTTGCAGCGGCTTCGGAACGTCGTTATACTCCATTTTTTCACGAATACCTGCGAGTGCTACGATAGCCAGCATCCATCCGATACCGGAACCGATAGCGTAAGCGAAGGCGTCACCGATATTGGCGATAGCTTTCACGTTCTCGGGGTCAAGTTGCACGCGCTGTTGCATGAACAGAGATGCGCCCATAATCGCGCAGTTAACGGCGATAAGGGGCAGGAAAATACCCAGTGCATTATAAAGCGAAGGGCTGAATTTCTCGACAATCATCTCGACGAGTTGCACGATAGCGGCAATCACAGCGATGAAGAGGATGAAACTCAGGTATCCTAATCCCAGCGGGGTAAGCACATAGACTTGCAGCAAGTAGTTAACCGGCAAGGTAATGAGTTCGACAAAGATAACTGCCACACCCAGACCGGCTGCTGTCTTAACGTCCTTCGATACGGCAAGGTACGAACACATGCCGAGGAAGAAAGCGAAAATCATATTGTCCGCAAAAATCGAGCGAACAAACAAACTTAAAGCATGTTCCATTACTTAGCCTCCTTATCGTTAATGGCTCTGTGAGCCCAGATGATACATCCCACGAGAATAAGTGCCATAGCGGGCATAAGCATCATACCGCAGTTCTCATAGAAGCCTCCATTGGCGACATACCAGCTCTGCGGAATGATTTGATAACCGAGCAGTGTACCGGCTCCAAAGAGCTCGCGCACGAATGCTACGACTACTAAGATCCACGCATAACCAAATCCGTTGCCCAGACCGTCAAGCAATGAGTCAAAGACATTGTTCGACATGGCGAACGCCTCGAGACGACCCATCAGAATACAGTTGGTAATAATCAAACCGAGATACACGCTCAGTTGCATCGCTACGTCGTAAGCAAAAGCCTTGAGCACTTCGCTCACAATAGTTACGAGCGCCGCTACCACCACCAGTTGGATGATGATACGGATACGAGCGGGAATAGAGTTACGAATCAGCGAAACCACTACGTTCGACAAAGCGACGATGATGGTCACTGATATACCCATCACCAAGGCAGGCTTGAGTTGTACTGTTACAGCCAAGGCAGAACAGATACCCAGAATCTGCACGAGGACGGGGTTGTTGATGTTGAGAGGACCAAGGAAGGCCTCTTTTGTTTTCTTACTAAGTGCCATATTAATCCTCCTCTTCGTTATCGTTTAACAATTCTTCTACACCTGCAGCAGGAATCTGCTCGAGGAAATCCTTGTACTGGTTGAGCGAGTTGAGCAACATGTCGTTCACACCGGTAGAAGTGATAGTAGCGCCACTGACGGCATCCACTTGCTCTTGTCCTTCGTCGGCACGTTTGCCTTCTTTGAGTACGGCAATGGAGCGGAGATTGCCTTCGCCGTCCTTGATGTGCTTGCCGAAGAACTGACTGCGGAATTTCTCCGTTACGATTTCAGCACCTAAGCCCGGAGTCTCTGACTCGTGGCCGAAGTTGATACCGTAAACAGTATTGAGGTCGTCCTCCAGAGCAATATAGCCCCAGATGCCGCCCCAGAGACCTTGTCCCTTCAACGGAAGTACGGTGTAGTTGGTATTATCTATTGTTGCATAGAAAACAGGCTTTTCGTCCCATTCTTCCTCTTTGACATATTCGTCATAGAGCGCAGCAGGATCAGCTTGGCTGTAATCCACGTTGAGTGCGGTGAGAATCTGCTTCTGCACGTCGAGACGTTTGTTAGCCTCCTGACGCGGACTAAGCACTTGGCTGATAACTGCGAGCAGCACAGCCACAATCACCACTACAATAGTTGCGTAGATAATGGTATAAACATTCGAGTTGGTGTCAAGTCCTTTGGACTTCAATGGCTCAAAGCAATTGGTCTGTTGGCATTGTGGGCAAACAGCCGGCGCTTTGTCACCTGTGTGAACGTAGCCGCACACCTTACAAATATATTTTTTTGCCATAATTCGTCCTCCTATTTAATTGCCGCTCTTTTAGCGCGTTTGTTAATATTAGCACGAACCACGCACCAGTCAATCAGCGGAGCAAAGGCGTTGCCCAGCAGGATAGCGAGCATCATGCCTTCCGGATAACCGGCGTTGAACATTCGGATAACGATAACCATGAAACCGATAAGGATACCGTAAATCCACTTACCGCACTCTGTACGAGCAGAGGTAACAGGGTCAGTTGCCATGAACACAGCACCGAAGAGCAGACCACCGGTAACCAGGTGCAGGTACCAAGGATAGTTAGCAATTGCGGTATCAGGACCAAATTCGTTGAATAACCAAGCCGTGCAGCCTGCTGTTGCGAGGATTGCAAGCATAGTTTTCCAAGAAGCCACACCGGTGACGAGCAGTAAGATTGCTCCCAGGGCGATTGCCCAAACACATGTCTCACCTACAGAACCCGGAATAAGACCGTTCACAGCTGTCCAGAAGTCTGCCGGCATAAGGTTTGCCTCGGTGGTAGTAGCCAATTGGGTGAGTGGGGTAGCACCGGTGAAACCGTCCACCAGCGTTTTGCCACCGTCCCAACCCCATGTGCCTTCCGTGCGGATAAAGGCCTTGTCACCGGTCATGGATGACGGGTATGCAAAGAATAGGAACGCACGAGCGATGAGAGCTACGTTGAAGATGTTATAGCCTGTTCCGCCGAATACTTCTTTCGCGAAGATAACTGCAAACGCCACCGCAATAGCTACTTGCCACAGCGGAGTATTAATCGGAACAATCAGCGGAATAATAAATCCTGTTACGAGGAATCCTTCTGCTACTTCTTCGTGCTTGATTTGTGCTACGACGAACTCTATTCCCAGACCGACGGCATAGGAAACGATAATGAGCGGCAGCACAGCCAAGAGTCCGAAGCCAAAAGCTTTCCACCACAATGCGCAGGTCAGCCCTTCAGCCAATTGACCTGTGGCGAGCAGGTGTTGATAACCTACATTGAACATACCGAAGAGCAGCGCAGGTACGAGAGCGAGAACAACGATAATCATCGTACGTTTGCTATCCGAACCGTCGTGAATCTGTGCGCCGACGCGCTTAGCGGTTGTTTGTGGTGTGAAGAGGAACGTATCGAAGGCGTCATAGAAACTGCTTAACCAAGCGAGTTTACCGCCTTGTTCGAAGTTCTTGCCGAACTTCTTCCATAATTGATAGAATTTTTCCATTACTCAATCTCCTTCTTCATATAATCCAACGCCTCGCGTACAATAGCTTGTAGCGGCATTTTGGAGGTACATACATATTCACATAGCGCAAAGTCCTCGGGTGCTACCTCATTGGCGCCGAGTTGCTCCATCTTCTCCAGATTGCAAGCAATCATTGCTTTAATAAGGTACTCGGGGTAGATATCCATCGGGAACACTTTGTCGTATTCGCCGGAGACGATGATTGCTCGGCGGCCACCTTTGAGGCGTGCATCCCAACGATATTTCTTATGTCCAAACAGCCAGTGCATGAATCCGCAGTCGAGCATTTTAGCGGGGTCGGTATTCGATACATTGAAGTCGTTAAATCGCGGAAGCATCCAGCCCATGAACTCGTGGTTTTCGCATCCTTCGTCGATAACGGTGAACTGGTTGTCGTACTGGCTAATCATCTCGTCCATAGTCACTTGGTGTCCACTGAGTGCATTGCCCGCAATCAGTCGAGCGGTAACGCCTTTTTGTACGTTGCTTGCGAGCACAGCCGATACAGGCATGCCTGGGAGGACGTTGTAGTACTTCGGCTCATAAGCCAACGGACCGGTCAACGCCACCTTACGAAGCATATCAACCTTGCCGTTCACAAAGAAACGGCCAATGATAGCTGCGTCTTGTACATTAATAGTCCACATTGTGTCGCCTTTAGCCATGGGCAGTACGTGATTGATTTGTACGCCTACGTTTCCTGCAGGATGCGCACCGGCTACTTCGTAGAGCGTGCAGTCCTTCAGTCCGCGGAAGTCCGTGGCTGCTGCACCCTTGCGGATACCTACATAAACCGGCGCAATAAGACTCAAACGGCTGATAGCGGTCTGGAGTTGAACATTCTGTCCTTTGAGCACGAACTCATAGTCCGGCGCAAGAGGTGCGCTGTCAAAGGTGGAGATAAAAATCGCACGGGGTGTCTTCGTCGGCAGCGCAATGCAGTCATAAGGACGCTGCTTGATAAACGACCATAAACCCGTGTGCAACAGCAGAGTCTTGACGATTTCACCGTCTTTTTCGGCTCCGCTAAGATCAAACGACTCGTACTCATAACGAGCGTCGGCTTCGATGTTAATCGACATCACCTTACGTCGGTCACCACGGACTATCTCCGTTACTACACCCGACACAGGCGACGTGAACAACATCGTCTCAAACGTCTTGTCGTGAAAGAGAGCTGTACCCGCTTTCACGCGCTCACCGGCTTTCACCATCAATTTAGGAGTGATGCCGGCGAAATGGTCCGGAATAACCTTGAATACCGCAGGACGATTGACGCTTCCTACCGCCTTCGCCGCTGCACCATCCATAGGGATGTCCAAACCACGTTTCAAGAAGATTTGTTGCATAAAGTTAGTTAATTATTTTGTTTGTTTTGTATGTGCCCATAAAAGCCGCGCAAAAGTACTGCTTTTTGGGGGAATATGCAAATCTTTCTGCAATTTTTTATAATTTTATACAATCAATTGTATATATTAGAACATTTATTCCTAAAATTTAAGAAAATCTTAAGCCTAAATTAAGAAAAATGGAGTACTTTTGCGCAATAAAATTATGATTGTGCGCATTAGAGTACTTTTAATAGGGCTGTTATTTGTTTCCTCCGCCCATGCGATGGAAGCAGTTGTAGATACGGTGAACTTGCCGGATGTGGAGATTTCGGTCTCTCGCGTCGCTCGTCCTGTGTCACAACAGCAGATGCAGGTGAGTGTGATAGATAATCAGCTGATAGAAGCCGCTCAAGCCGTTGCGCCTAAGGATGTGAGCAATCTTATTCCTAATGTCTATATGCCGGATTATGGCTCTGCGATGACGAGTAGTATCTATATTCGCGGACTGGGAAGTCGTATCAATGAGTCTGTGATGGGCATGGTGTTGGATGGCGTGCCGTTGTTGGACAAGAATATGTATGACCACACGCTGCAGGATGTGAAGCGAATAGAAGTGCTTCGCGGTCCGCAAGGCAGTCTGTACGGCCGTAATTCCGCTGCGGGAGTGATGGAGATACGCACTATTCAGCCGCTGGATTTGAATAGCCAACTGATTCGTGGAATGGTGTCGTATGGAACGGCGAATCAGGTGCAAGCGCAGGCGTCTATTTATCGTCCTGAGCGTTCGGATTTCGGTTGGGGCGTTGCTGCACGTTATCAACGTAGTGACGGCTTTTATCGCAATGATTTTACGGGTAAGTTAATTGACGGCGGTCAGCAAGCCGGCGGTCGAGTGGTGTTGGATGGTAAGCCATCGGACGAATGGCGCGTTACGGGAACCGTTTATGTCGATTGGCTGAAACAAGGCGCTTTTCCTTATGCGTCGGTGAAATCGGGCAAAATTGCGTATAATCGTCCAGGTTCGTACGAGCGATTGGCAGTATTGCCATCTGTTCGAGTAACTTATTCTCATGATGGCTATGAGCTGCAACTGGCTGCGAGTTATCAGTTTATGAAAGATAACATGCACATGGACCAAGATTACACGGCGGCAGATATTTTTACGCTGCAGCAGAGTCAGCGCGAACATAATGCGACATTGGATGCGTTATTGCGCGCTCCGAAGCCTTGCAAATGGTACGAATGGACGGTGGGATTGAGTGCTTTCAGCAAAGTGAACGGCCTGCAAGCTCCGGTTGTTTTTATGCGCGAGGGAATAGATGAACTGATTTTAGGCAATGCCAATCGCGGAATTCAAACGGTTTTCCCGATGGATTCGATATGTATCAGCAATCAGACGCTTCCGATACCGAGTGATTTTGATTTTCTGAATATAGGCGCGGCAGTATATCATCAGAGCCATTTTCAGTTCGGCAATTGGCATATTGTCGCAGGTGTGCGATTAGATTATGAACACGCGCGAATGGATTATCTGAGTACAGCGGATGTGAATTATCGTTTCACGATGATAATGAAAGAGTTTGAGGATGTGCATACCGAGATTCGCGGAAGTCAGCATGCGAACTTTATTCAGGTGCTTCCACGACTTGCTGTGTCCTACGATAACTGGTGGGGAACGGTTTATGGCTATGCCGCCAAAGGCTATAAGGCAGGCGGATATAACCCACAGATATTCAGCACGATAACACAGAATCAGATGATGACGGATTTGGCGGCAGATCTGGGCATGCATTTGGAAACGGCAGACCCGCGATTTAGCGATGTTGCCATCACATCGTATAAGCCTCAACGTGATTGGACTTTTGAAGTCGGCACTCATCTGACGCCGGTGGAAGGACTGAAGATAGATGCGGATGTGTTTCATATTCAGTGTTTTGACCAGCAGGTGACCGTTTTTCCGAATGGCAAGACCACGGGTCGCATGATGGCGAATGCTGCTCGCTCACGGATTTGGGGCGTTGAGACGATGATTCACTATCGCTGGCAAAAAGGTAATTGGCAGGGAATAGCCGATGCGTCGTATGGTTTTACAGACGCTCGATTTATTTCTTTCGACGATGGAATGGGGAATTATTCAGGAAAAGTTATTCCATACGCTCCGCAGCATACCGCTCATGCGCTGGCAGAAGCAGGATATCGATTCAATAAGAAATGGTTGCACGCACTGTCTTTCTCGGCGCGAGTGAATGTGCTGGGTCCAATCTATTGGAACGAGCAGAACGATTGCAAACAGGCTGCTTACGCACTTTTAGGTGCAAGTGTGACGCTCGATTGGAAGTATGTGCAATTAGAGTTGTGGGGAAGAAATCTGACCGATACGCATTACGATGTGTTTTACTTCAGGTCAATGGGCAACGACTTCCTGCAACGAGGCAAACCGCTGGAATTAGGAGCAAAAATAAGATTTGAGATTTGATATGAAAATGAAAATGGTATTGGTGACGATGATCGCCATCTTATGCGCTGCTTGCCATATCGCAAGCAAAGAAGATCCTACAAAGGATGACACGCAATTCTACGAAGCCACCGGACTTTTGACGATTCCTACGTCGGGATTTACGAAAGAGGATGTACGAACTAAAGTGGTGTTGGTGGATAAGCAGAAGTTGGATATTTACATGTTCGAAGTGAAGTTTGCTGCGCTTATGCCGGTGACCATAGACATGGTTATTCGTGGCGTTGATTACGAGCAAACGACTACTGGTATTCAGTTCTACGGCGATAGTATCGTTCCGACAGCAGGCGAGAAACCGTACGAGAAGTACGTGGTGAGAGACTTGCAAGGGAAAATCACTGCAGACTCGATGATTATAACAAATTACTACGGCGAGACACCAAGTCGTTATGCCGGCAAATTGAAGAAATAGTATGAATTACGAAGGACTGATTTTAGGCGCAGGAGCATTTCTTTGCATTGGCTTTTTCCATCCGCTGGTGATAAAAGCAGAGTATTATTTTGGTGTGCGTTCGTGGTGGGCGTTTCTCTTTGCCGGACTATTGGCAACAGTCGGTTCGCTGTTTGTACACAATGAGTATGTTTCCATCTTTCTTGGGATATTTGCTTTTTCGTCATTCTGGGGAATAGGCGAAGTGTTCAAACAGCGTGATCGCGTTCGTAAAGGCTGGTTCCCGATGAATCCAAAGAGAAAGGAAGATTATGATAGATAAACAAGTCGTTGGTAGCAGCCTGCCGATTTGTGAAGAAAATGTCGTCTGTATGATTGCAGGCGATATTTTTTTGCTAAAAATCTTGTACATTTCAAAAATTTGTAGTACCTTCGACCACCTCCCCCAAAGGGTCCCCTTCGAAAGTACAGTCGCACAGTTGTGCGAATAACAAGCATTTTCCGCTAAAAACTCTAATTAATTCGATTTTTACCGTCAAATCCTTGTTTATTCCAAATATTTGTAGTACCTTTGCAGCCAAATTGGAATATTATGAAACGACTTCTGATATATCTACTACTGTTATGCCCCGTGTTTGCGGCGGCGGATGAACTGCAAAATATACTGAATAAGGTGTATAATGCAGCGTTGATGAGTGCCGAGGAGCAGGATTCTATTATGGCAGAACGATCGAGTGGGGTAAAGGATGAAAGTGCTGTTTCTCCGCGTTTTCGCTTAGAGTACGAGAATAAACAGCAAATCTATCGCCACTCGTTTATGGCGGATTATTACGTGGTGGATACGAAGAAAAAGAACCAACGCACGCAAATAGGTGGTGGTCCGATTCGCGATGCTGTTATTTCGCCCAATAATCGATATGTGGTCTATGCCAAAGAGGATAATAACCTCTATATCTTCAAACTCGATTATATGACCGAGGTGGCTGTTACGACGCAGAAAGAGAGTGAAAACCTCTTCAACGGCATTTCAGATTGGCTGTATGAGGAAGAGTTCGGCATTACGTGCATGTTCGCTTTCTCGCCGGATAGTAAGCAAGTGGCTTTTGTGCGCCTGGATGAGACGGATGTACCTACTTTTGAGTGGCAAGAGTTCTTAGACGGAAAGTATCCTAAGTTAGAGTCGTTACGTTACCCGAAAGCCGGTGATAAGAATGCTAAAGCATCTGTCTGCGTCTATGATATCTATTATAAGTCCATAAAGACGATGGATATCGGCGAGACGGAAAATTGGTATATTCCTCGTTTACGTTGGACTATGCCGGAACAGAAGGACAAAAAGCCGGTGGAACCGAGACTTTTGGTAGAGAAAGTTAACCGTGACCAGAACAAGATAGAAATCTATACGGCGAATCCGAAATCTACGGTATCGCGTGTTTTATATAAGGAGAACAGCGACGAGTACTACGTGGACTACGAGTTGTTTGACCAATGGCAATGGCTGAGTGATGGCCGTTTTGTGGTTCTGAGCGAGAAAGACGGCTGGCTGAGTGCTTATCTGTATTCTGCTTTAGGACGTGAGGAAAAACGCTTGACTCCCGATGGAATCGACGTTACGGCAATATACGGTGTGAATGAGAAAGCCCAAATGCTGTATTATCAGGCAGCTCCAACACCAATGACGCGCCAATGCTATGCCTTAGATATGAAAAAAGGCACAATTACGCAGTTGACATCCGGCGATGGCATGCACTCGTTCCGTTTCAACAAGGACTTGACCATGGCGATTGAGAACTACGAGAGTAACGTAATGCCTAATAAATACACACTGTACGAAATTAAGGGTAGTAGTCTCAAACTGCGCGAGGAACTGAAGAATAACGATGAGGTATTGGCTAAGTGGAACGCATCGGGACTACCGGAGAAAAAGTACTTCTCCTTTGCTACTGAACGCGGCGATACACTTAACGCTTGGATGATTCTGCCTGCGGACTTTGACGCAAACAAGAAATATCCGTGTGTGCTGATGCAATATAGCGGTCCGGGAAGTCAACGCGTACTTAACCGTTGGAGAAAGGGTTTCGGACATTATTTGGCATCGCAAGGCTATGTGGTTATTAACTCTGATGGACGCGGCACGAACGCACGTGGCCGTAAATGGCGCAATGAGACTTATATGAGACTTGGTCAAAAAGAAGCAGAAGACCAACTCTCTACTGCTCGTTATGCGGCATCGTTGGCTTATGTGGATGCTGAGCGAATTGCGTTAATGGGGTGGAGTTATGGCGGTTATCAAACTATCCGCACGATGTGTAGTAATGATGACTCAATCATTAAATGCGGCGTAGCTATTGCTCCTGTAACGGATTGGCGGCTGTATGACACAGGTTATACCGAACGGTATATGCGTCGTCCACAAGTGAATGCCAAAGGATATGATATGGCTGATTTGAAACAGATGGCATCGCAGTTAGATGGAGAATTGCTCATTGTGCATGGCTTGGCAGATGATAATGTGCATGCGCAGAACACACTGCAGTACGTAGATGCGCTTGTACAGGCAGGTAAGCAGTTCGAGATGCAGATATACCCGGACGATAACCATTTCCTGCGCAAACGTAGTAATTATGAGCATTTGCACCGCCGTATTATGCTCTTTTTGAAGAATAAACTATAACAATTTTAATCTATACATTATGGAAAAACCTTATGTTTTTGGCCTTGATATGGGAGGCACAAACAGTGTTTTAGGCATCGTAGATGCTCGTGGTCACGTTTTAGCTCGCATTTCCATTCGTACACAACAGTATCCCAACATCAACGATTATATCGATGCTTTGTACGCAGAAGCAGAGAAAATTGCTGAACCCGTGGGCGGTTTTGAGATGTTCCGCGGTTTTGGTGCAGGTGTGCCAAACGGCAACTACTACACCGGTGTTATTCAAGGTGCCATGAACCTGCCATGGGGATCGTATGTTCCTTTTGCAGAGTTAATAACCAAGAAATTCGGTATGCCGTGTAAAATCACCAATGACGCCAACGCAGCCGCTATGGGTGAAATGACTTATGGTGCAGCCAAAGGTATGAAAGACTTTATTATGATAACCCTTGGTACAGGTGTAGGTAGCGGTATCGTTGTGGATGGCAAAGTGCTGTATGGTCACGATGGTTTTGCCGGTGAATTAGGTCATACAACTGTAGTTTACGGCGACGATGCACGTCCATGTAACTGTGGTAAGAAAGGCTGTCTCGAGGCATATTGCTCCGCAACTGGTGTCGCACGTACGGCAAAAGAGATAATAACCAAATCCAATAAAAAAACCATATTGCGTCAGTTGGATGTTGATACAATTACTTCAAAAGATGTATTTGATGCAGCAGAACAAGGTGACGAGGTAGCAAAGGAAATCTTCGATTACACCGGCACTATTCTTGGTCGTAAGTTATCGGATTTCGTTGAATTCAGCGCTCCTGAATCTATCATTCTATTTGGTGGTTTGACAAAGAGCGGACATTGGATTCTTGATCCGGTCGTAAAAGCTTTAAACGAGAACGTTCTGCCCATCTGGCGTGACAAAGTAAAAGTAATGTTCTCTGACTTAAAAGAGGCAGACGCAGCCGTATTGGGAGGTAGCGCATTAGCATGGGAATAAAATATCAGTTACCAGCCTGGTTACAACGTATTTATCCGGGCGCGATATGGCGAGGTGATACAACTCGCAAAGTAGTGTATCTGACCTTTGACGATGGACCTGTTCCTGAAGTGACGCCGAAGTTGTTAGATATTTTGGAGGCAGAGAAAGTGCACGCCACATTCTTCATGGTCGCAGATAATGTGACCAAGTATCCACAGATTTATCATCGGGTAGTGGCTAATGGGCATAGAATAGGTAATCATACGTACCACCATATCAAAGGAACACGCTATAAATTAGAGGAATACATCGCAGATGTAAAGAAAGCAGATATGATACTCGGTGGCACGAAATTATTCCGTCCGCCTTACGGACGTTTGCTTCCCAAGCAAAATCTGGCTTTGCGCATGAAAGGGTATAAAATCATCTTGTGGGATGTGCTGACCCATGACTACGATAAATCGTATAGCGCAGAGGATATGGTACGTATTGTGAAACGTTATGTGCGTAATGGAAGTATTATTACTTTCCACGATTCAATTAAATCCAATGAGCGGATGTTAGCCGCTGTGCCACAGGTGATTAGAGAATTACGTAATGATGGATATACGTTTGAAACATTATAGTATATTGGTGTGCCTGTTGCTTCTGGCAGGGTGTGCAAACCGAGGTATCGGACCGCAAGGTGGTCCGAAGGATGAAACGCCGCCTAAAGTGCTTAAAGAAACCCCGGAGAATGGCACACTTAACTATCATGGCAAACGTGTGGAGATTGTCTTTAATGAGTATCTCCAGTTGGATGATGTGAGCAATAATGTGCTCATTTCGCCGCCTCAACAACATCCGCCTGAAATTAAGGCAGTAGGAAAAAAAATCACACTTACTTTTGAGGAACCGCTCAAAGACAGCACAACCTATACAATCGATTTTGGTAATGCTATCGGTGACTTCCATGAGAAGAATATTCTGCGGAATTATACTCTGTCTTTCTCGACATGCGATGTGATTGATTCATTGGAAGTTAACGGCTATCTGGTAAATGCCGAAGACTTGAATCCCGTATCGGGAATAATGATCGGTATTCATCAAAATGCGGATGATACAGCATTCTCAACTATACCTTTTACACGAGTAGGTAAGACGGATGAAAACGGCCATTTCTACGTCAAGAATATCCGTGAGAATGACTATCGAATCTATGCTTTGGAAGATGTAAGCCGTGACTATATCTATCAACCCGGAGAAGGTATTGCATTCACTGATGAAATTATTCATCCATATTGCCATACAGAGGTTGAACCGGATACAGTATGGCTTGAAATAACCGATACGATTGTTAGTGATTCGTTAGGTATTGAGACGGTAGTTCGCAAAGAGGTGGATACGATTCGATTTGATACCTATACTTATTTTGAGCCGAATGATTTGATTTTGTGGTTCTTTAAGGAAGATAAAACGCGGCAGTATTTCCAGCGTTGTTTCCGTGAAAAGCAACATTTCTTCCGTTTACAGTTTGGCGCTCCGCAAGACTCGCTACCAATTATTCGCGCCTTGCGCCCGTCGGAAGTGGATTCAACCAAGTCGGATTCGGCCTGGGTTGATTGGACGCAATATGCTTTGCTGCAAGCAAGTGAGACCAGGGATACGATTATCTATTGGTTGACGGATTCGGCAGTTATTAAACAGGATAGCTTGATTATGGAGATGACTTACATGAAGTCTGATTCACTCTATAACCTTGTACCTCAGACAGATACAGTTTATGCTGTTTATCGTGCGCCGCGTATCTCAGAGAAAGCTAAAGCACTGATGGAGAAGAAAAAGAAAGCGCCTGTACTTGGTATAAATTCCAATGCAAGAGCCAAATTTGAAGTATATGACGACTTCCTGCTTTCTTTTCCGACACCGGTAAAAGAGTATGTTGCGGATAGTCTGCATTTATTTCAAAAGATAGATACAGTTTATCATCCGCTGAAATTCAAAATAGAGCCGGTGGATTCGGCATATTTGCGCTATCGAATCATCTATCCATGGAAGCCTGAACAGCAATATGAGTTGCGTATTGACTCTGCCGCTTTCCGTGATGTTTATGGCGTAGTGAACAATGCAGGTAAGCATCAGATGATGGTCAAATCGCTGGAGGAATATTCCACATTAACAGTTAAACTGACTACGTACGATGAGCGTGCAAGGCTGCAGCTTCTAGATAAGAACGAAAAAGTAGTCAAAGAACTGCCAGCTTCTCGTGCCGGTACGAAATTTGAGTATATAGGGCCGAATACCTATTATTTGCGCTTGTATATTGACGAAAATGAGGATGGCAAATGGACAACAGGTGACTGGGCAACGCATCGTCAACCGGAACCAGTCTATTATTTCCCTTCCAAGTTGCCGCTACGGGCAAACTGGGAGTTTGAAGAAGACTTTGATTTTATGGCTATACCACAATTAGATAGTAAGCCTCAAGAAATACTGAAAGATGTCTCAAGTAAAAAGAAGTGATACTATTTTCTTGTGGTCGTTTCTGATAGTCGGTTTAGCGGTCCAAATCGTCACGTATATCATATCACCACAATCGGTTATTTCACTCGTTAGTGGTATGTTCGGCATTTGTTCGGTTGTACTTTGTTCGCAGGGGCGTATTTTGACGTATATCTTCGGTTTTGGGCAAATCATTACGTACACCTATATATGCTATACAGATTCCTTATACGGTTTAATAGGTATCAATATTTTTTATTTCATCACGCAGATATACGGCATCATTATCTGGCGCAAGCG
Source organism: Paludibacteraceae bacterium (assembly GCA_016295035.1). Taxonomy (GTDB): domain Bacteria; phylum Bacteroidota; class Bacteroidia; order Bacteroidales; family Paludibacteraceae; genus Colicola. The sequence goes on along the minus strand of JAEDLW010000016.1, from coordinate 5,000 downwards.
GTTATATGCCAATAAAAGCGAGTTTATGGACGCTGTTCCTACGCGCAAAGTCTCTTGGAAAACGATGGTGGCTATCGCTGTTTCCGTTCTGGCGCTGTCGGCATTGGTAGGGTGGTTATTAGCTACTTTTACGGACGATTCTCAGCCTTACTTGGATGCATATACAACAATACCTGCGTTGGTAGCGCAGATACTGATGATTCTTGCATATCGTGAACAATGGTATATTTGGTTCTTTATCGATGTGCTGTATGTGGTGTTGTGGGCGCGAGCCGGAAATTATTGTTTAGTGGCTCAACACATTTTCTGGTGTATCAATTGCGTGTACGGTTTTTATCGTTGGACGAAAGCTCTTGAACCGCGCGCTTGAGCTCCTTGTCGAAGCGTAGCATATAGGCCGTACGACCTTGTTGGAAATAGTAACGTTCCATCAGTTCTGCGCCAAGATATTCCTTTACTTCATCTAAATTACGTTGTATCGCTTCTTGGAAGGACGGCTTGAGTCGTGGCTCTATTTCCTTTAATGCTGCTATTGTAGAAGAATCAATATCTTCCATTTCAGCCATTTTAAGCATGTCATGGAAATACTTGCTGGTCTCAGTTTCATACGTAAAGTTATTGCTTTCCAAGAAATGATTGAAGTCTGCCATTGTGGAATCGGATACTTCATATTCTGTCGGTCGTGTAATGCGATCGTGTTCACGATGGTACTTAACGGAGTAATCGAAGAACATGTTCTTGGTGTAAAGCGTGTAGGTGATATCCACTTTTGCGGAATCGTTAAGTACAATATCTGGCAGAATACCTCCTGCGGTATCTTTGGTCAGTTTATTCCCGCGTTGCATCTCGGCATAGTCTATGGCTTGAATGCAACGTCCTGAAGGCAAATAGTATTTACTTGTTGTCACTTTCAGATGCCCTCCGTAAACAATAGGACGCAGGTTCTGCACCAAGCCTTTGCCGAAAGTGCGTTGCCCGATAAGTGTTGCGCGTTTGAGATCTTGTAGGCTACCACTGACGATTTCAGATGCCGACGCAGAGTTCTTATCTACTAGAACAACCAAAGGTAGGTCGGGGTAGGTGGGTTCAACTTGTGTGACGTAGGTGTTATTGGCCGTCCGAATCTTACCTTTCGTTGAAACGATGAGCGTTCCTTTGGGTACGAAGAGACTTACTATACGTATAGCTTCTTCGATGATACCACCTCCATTGCCGCGCAAGTCAAAAACAAGACCGGAAATGTGGTGATTCGTCATTAAGTCGTTCAGGGATTGCGAAAATTCGTTAGCCGAACCTTCAGTGAACTCGCGGAAACTGATATAGCCGAATGTCTGATTTGTACTGTCTATATGAAGAGTCGTGTAGTAATCCACGGGTTCAAGGTGGATATCCTCACGCGCGAACTCACGAGTAATAATTTGTCCGTCTCGGTTTAACTCCAGTTTGACGATAGAACCGGGTTCGCCACGCAGTAATTGGCTTACATCAGGCACTTTCTTACCCTGAACGGATGTTCCATCAACAGAGATAAGCACATCGCCTGCGAGTACATCGTTGCGCTGTGCCGGTTTGCCTTCGTAGGGATTAGCGATAATGACTTGTGAGTCGCGTTGCTGTATGATTGCTCCGATTCCACCGTATTTGCCGGTAGTTAACATACGCAAATCATCGTCTTTCTTTTTGGGATAATAGATGGTGTATGGATCCACTTTGTACAAAGCGTTGTTGATAGCCGTTTCGGAAATACTCTCATAATTCAGCGTATCAACATAGTTCATGTCCAATTGGCGCAACACATCGTTAAAGATAGTTAGTGACTCCTCAATGCGGCTCGTACGTGATTGCTGAGCCAAAGCGGGAACAAACAGCAAGGAGCAAAGAACAAGAGCTACTATGTGTTTTTTGAATAGCATTATTTCAATTTATTAGGGACGTAAGCACTTACGTCTTTGTTGTAGGAATAGAGGTCACGTACCAGCGTAGAACTAATGTGTGCATATTCAGGACGGGTATAGAGCAAGATTGTCTCGATTCCACCGAGTTCTTTGTTGGCCTCTGCCATATTTCTTTCATACTCGAAGTCCTGTATGCAGCGAACGCCGCGCAGAATAAATTGTGCGCCTACTTCGCGGGCAAAATCAACGGTCAGACAATCGTATATGTGCACAGATATACGCGGTTCATCTTTAAAGATTTTACGTATTGCTTCCTCGCGTTCACGAATGGGGAAAGTCTCTTTCTTGGTGCTGTTACGTCCTATGCTAATTACAATTTCATCAAATAATTTGAGTCCACGATTGACTATATCGTAGTGACCGATGGTAAAGGGATCAAAGGATCCCGGAAAAATAGCTTTTTTCATACTTTCATTCTTTCATTCTTTCAACTGCTTCGGCGTGATTCTTTACGGGGAAGCTATACATTTCTAATAGTTTTTCGCGCAGGAATGCTTCGTCTTTATTAGGGATATTGATGAGTGCAATACGGCTCTTGATATACGCATCAAATTCCGTGCCACGCTCAAATATTTCGTAACCTAAAAATATTTGCTGGTCAATTTGTTCGGCAATCATGCGCAGTAAGTCGTTCTTTGGCAGCACTTCCAGTTCTGTACGATGGGCATCAATCCAGTGGTTAATACTGGGCGTCATACGAAAGACAACTTTTCCTTTATACCCGAAAATACCCGTTTTCATCGATATTATATCATCGCGTTTAGACTTGCGCCAATGGGGATTATCGCGCTTAAGTTGCATTTCTGCCGCTTTGAGGTAATCGCATGGATCATACTCATACGAAAGCGATACTGGGCAAATATTGAGCAACTTGAGTTGGTCTAACAATTCGGCATTGCTCTTTGCTGATAGTGTAAGCATCTTAATCACAGATGGTTGCGTACGATCATTGCTATCTTTAGCTCGTCCTTCACGCTGTGCCATCCAGATTGATTTGTGTTTCTTACGAAGATGCAGGATATACTCGGACAGTAATTGTGAGCTTTGCATTAGTTCGTGTGGTGTACCATTACGTTTGACCACGAACGTGCGCAGATGGCGGCATAGCGGCTCTATCCACCATTTGCCGAATAGATTATTGCCGATGCCGATATATGGATGTTGCCAATAGCGCGAAATAATCTTTCGTCCGAGGAATGCCGCGTCCATCACAATATCGCGGTGGTTCGTCATATAGAATGCGCCGTGACGGATATCCTGTTCAATAGCCTTGCGGCTTTCTTTAAGGGTCTTGCCGGGCAGTTGCAGATATTCCAGTTTCAGACCTTTGGTCTGCTTGCGAATAAGGTGCTGAACAAACGGAAACAAAAAAAGAAAGTCCGTTACATAGACTAACCCGCATGAGTGATATGCACGTATTTCTCTAAACTTGTCCATATTTATTCAATGCGTCTTTCGATGCTTCGCGATAAGCTACCATCAGGCCGCCTGTGCCTAATAACGTACCTCCGAAATATCGAACAACAACTACTAAGATATTATCTAATTTCTTAGCATCTATAGCGCGTAGGATGGGGAGTCCGGCGGTTCCGTGTGGTTCGCCGTCATCCTTGGTGCGCCAAAGATTCGCTCCTAAACGGTAAGCATAGCAAACGTGTCGCGCATCATGATATTTCTTCTTGTACCACGCTACGCGCACTTTGACCTCATCCTCATTGGCAACCGGTTCCGCGAAAGCCAGAAACTTCGACCCTCTGTCCTTATATATCCCTGCCGCTACTGCCATTCACCATTTACCAATCACCAATTACTTTATTCCCAATTTCTTTTTAATCGGACTTGGAATAGCATCTATATGCAGCAGAATATCATTGGTCTTGTATTGCATAAAGGCTTCCGTCACATACCAAATACCCTGATAATCAGAGCGTTTCGCACCCCAAGAGTTCTTGACCATGTAGTATTTCTTTCCGTTTTGGTCCTTGGCGATACCGAAAATCTGCATGCCATGGTCATCTGTGTTTTCCCAGTTGTCAAACGCTTGTTGGCGCAGTTCTTGGGTAATAGTCATCTCGGGAAGAGGTTTCTTGGTCAGTTCGTCTTTTTTCTCTTTGTCGCTCAAACCAAGCCAGTGTGCCATATCACTGCCGGTCAAGTCTGCACCTTGATCCACATCCGGCACTTGAGCAATACCTTTGCGTGAGAAACCCAGTTCGCTCACATCGGCACCCCAAGCCAGCGTATAGCCATTGGCTATCGCGTAGTCGATAATCTCCATCATATCGGTCAGCGGCACGTTGTACATCTGATCCATGCGCCAGTTATCCGGCACTTCTAATGCAAAAGTGGAGTAGAACGGATGGTGGCTATAACTCGTAATGCTCACATAATCAGATGCTTTCAGACCCAAGCTCTCTACAAACGACAGAGGAGAATACTCTTCGCCTTTGTATTTGAATGTCTCAGGACATTTACCCAAATAGGTGTCATAAACAGCCTGCAAACCTTGTTTCCAAACAGGTGTCAGACGTTTGAGGCGGCTGGTGGTCAACGCTTTAACGTATCCACCGGCAATCGCGTCTAACTCAGCATGAACGGGTAGAGTATCGGCTTTCGTTGTGCCGTATTGGATACCTGGCATTACTTCTTGAGGAACAAGTCCGTAGTTCTGCATACAGTAAATCACATCGTACGCACTACCGCCTGCTGCGAACTTCACATCACCATACATCCGAACGCAGTATTCTGCGCGATCCATCATCGTTTTGTTTACAACAAACATCTCACTCAAATCAAACTCACCTTTGCCCATACGAAGCAGCTCTGACTCGATAAAACCGATGGTCGAAAATGCCCAACAGGTGCCGCTACGGTGTTGATCCTTAACGGGTGTGATAGCAACGCTATCAACGGTCGTAAACTGAAAACCTTCAATACTGTCTTTCTTTACTGTGGTGCTATCCGTCTGTGCGAAAGCTCCTATACTCAGCGCTACAAGCGCAATGGTTGAAATAACTTTATTCATCTTAAATATTCATTATTCAT
>JAEDLW010000067.1:0-7185 GCA_016295035.1 Paludibacteraceae bacterium | reverse complement strand
AAAAAAGGAAGAGATATGAAAATTAAGTGGGCAGATTTTATAGAAGAAGGTAGTGGCAGTTTGGATGAAAGGCATTATCTCAGGCATATACCAGGTGATTCTGTATGGGCAGCGTTGTGCGCGAAGCCTGAACTAAAGAAGAAAGAGAAGAAGAAACGTGCAGAACATCCGACAGCTGTGCATTTTAGAGCATGTATAGCGGAGAGCAAGGCTATACTGCGCGATAGTGTTCGTCATGCGGCTTGGCAAGCGAAATATGATGAAGTTTTGCGTCAGGCTCGTAGGCACGGTAAGCGGACGTATGGTCGTTTGTGCGATTATGTGCGTCACGAAGTGAGTGTGGCCATGAAAGAAGGTCGTGCTATTGAGCCTTGAATTGGCCTTTTCTCATATTTGAGTCAGGATTGTAAAAGTACATGCACCTATTGAGGACCTATTGAGCACCCAATCAGCACCTATTGAGCACCTATTGATAATGGCTGGTTAACGGGAGGAAATAAATTAGGTAGGCTGCAGCAGCAAGTAGTAAGGTTGTGCAAAGAACGGCAGCAAAGATAGTGCACTTTTGTGAAATGTGCAAATAAAAATGAAAAAAAATTGTGCATGTGCAATTTTTGTTGTATATTTGCGGCGAATTTGAAAAGAATGTTATGCGGTATAAGCTGACGATTATATTGCTGTTGATGTTTTTGTTGCCGGTGAAGGCGTATGAGCCGGTGGAGCATGAGAATGTGCTGAAGGTGAAGTATGGATTTATGTCGCAGGTAGATCCGTATTTGAGTCCGTTGGTTTTTCATGGTCAGCAGATAGGTTTGGGGAATGAGTGGTGGCAGTCATTTAGGAAGGATTCGGTACATTGGGCTCATGTGGGACGTTTTGACATTAATGGACTGAGGGCATACAACACTGCTTACTCGAACATGATTTACGGTTTGGGTATTTATGCGGGTTGGGGTGCATACTATAAGTGGTCGTTTTTGGATGGTCGTTTGTCGGTACATCTCGGGCCATATTTGGAAGCGAACTTCATGGTTCGAGAGATATCGAGTAATGTAAATAAGCCATTTTCGTTTGATGCGGGTATCGATGTGGTGGCTATGACGGGCATCAGTTGGTCATTTTATGGAAAGAAGACGAGTTATCGTTTGCGGTATTTGCTGCGCACGAACCTGATAGGCGTGGATTATATGCCGGATTACTGGGAGTCTTATTATGAGATTACAGAAAGTGTTCGTGGTGATGCGCGTTGTTCGGGTCATTGGAATCATAATATGATACGCCATGAGCTGACGCTTGATTTTCAGTTTCCTCACTCGACTTGGCGGCTTGGCGCGGAGCATATTTTTTTGGATTATCGCACGAAATATATGGAATATAAACAGCATCAAATCAATATTGTGGTAGGATGCATATGGAAGTATAAGATTCGTCCGAACGCGAAGTTATGAAGCACCTTATATACATATTAGCGGTTGTATTGCTGGTCACGTCGTGTAAGTCGAAGAACGAGGTGGAATACAGCACGGATCCCGTAGATAATGTAGAGGCATTGTGGCAAATTATTGATACCAAGTATTGCTACGTTGAAGAAAAAGGTATTGATTGGAATGCTATCCACGATACGTATATCGCTAAAGCCAAGAGTATCGGCTCAGATCCAGTAGCCCTCTTCGATCTCTGCGCCCAGATGTTGGATACTTTGCACGATGGACATGTGAATCTCTATTCATCGTTTGACAGGTCGTATAACACGGCTTGGTACGACTCCTACCCTGCCAACTTTGATGCCGAATTACAGAAACTTTACCTGAAAGACTATCGCATTGCCGGAGGATTATACTACTGCACCATTAAAAATGACAGCATCGGATATATCTATTACTCATCTTTTTCCAATGCTTTCTCAAGCGCCAACCTCTACTGGATATTCACAGCATTCAGGAACTGTCGAGGCATCATCATTGATGTTCGTAATAACGGGGGTGGCGATCTTACTAACGCATATAAACTGGCATCACCTTTCTTCAAAGAAAATAAAATCGTCGGTTATTGGCACCACAAAGATGGTCCCGGTCACAACGATTTTTCAGAATTAGAACCACTTTATTCCGACACTTCTCTCATTGCGCATAAGTGGTATCGGCCAGTCATCGTTTTGTCCAATCGCCGCAGTTATTCCGCAACAAATTCCTTCATCAATATGATGCGTTACGCAGGCAATCATGTAGCCATCGTAGGTGGAACAAGCGGAGGAGGAGGTGGTATGCCGATGAGTTACGAGATGCCATGCGGATGGACTGTCCGTTTTTCGAGCGTTCGCATGTATGACGCGGATAAAAAGGACATAGAACAAGGAATCGAACCACATGTCCAAGTGACTATGACTAGCACTACTCAAGACGACATCATTGAGAAAGCAGTCGATCTAATCAACAACGCATACAAATAAGGGCTATGATTGAAGTTAAGAACATACAAAAGTCTTTTGGAGATTTACACGTACTCAAAGGAATCAATCTCTATGTCAAAAAAGGGGAAATAGTAGCTATCATCGGTAAAAGCGGCGCAGGCAAAACAACGTTGCTGCAGATCATAGGCACACTCGACCAACCAGACCAAGGACAAGTCATTATCAATGGTATTGATGTCTTTGCACTCAAGGACAAAGAATTGGCGCGTTTCCGAAATCATCACATCGGATTTATCTTCCAGTTTCACCAACTTTTGCCGGAGTTCACAGCGTTGGAGAATGTTATGATTCCAGCAATGATTGCAGGTGAAAAAGATGCGCATCAGCGTGCCGAGAAACTGCTTTCCGATTTGGGTCTGAGCGACCGCATGTCCCACAAGCCCAACGAGTTATCCGGCGGAGAGAAACAAAGAGTAGCCGTTGCCAGAGCAATGATGATGGCTCCAGATGTCATCCTTGCTGACGAACCGAGCGGAAGTCTGGACGAGTCGAATAAGAAAGAATTGCACAAGCTGCTTCTCGAACTGCGCAACAAGTATAATCAGACCATCATCATCGTTACCCATGACAAAGAACTGGCCTCTATCTGCGACCGTGTCATCACAATGAAAGACGGACTTATAACCGAATAAAATGAAACAACTACTGCCCATATTATTTATAGCACTCAGTTTTTCTGCTTGCACCAAATCGCGGACTTATTTTCCAAAAAATCTTGAGCCGCAGCCCGTTGAAATAGTACGTTTCGACAATGCGTTACTAAATATCAACGCACAAACTGCCCTTCAAGACATTCGAATCATAGCCAATGAATATCCCACATTCTTCCCTTTCTTTGTGGAAAATATATTGGGAATATCCGCGAATGATACTGCATTTTTAGTGGAGCAACTGCCTCGTTTTCTGGAAGACACAATCTATGGTTTCAAACAAACCAACGAACGCGAGCGTATCCTCTTTGCTTCCACGCATGATCTTGAATTGGGACTGAGCCAAGCCTTTGCCCGAGTGCACTATCTCTATCCTGAATTGCCCATTCCAACCATTTATCTCTTTATCTCCGGCTTCAACGCATCTATATTGTTTGTGGATGATGATATAGCGGTAGGAGCCGATATGTATCTCGGTTCTGATTATGAGTATTACAATCGTGTAGTACATGATTATCAGAAAGTTACGATGCGAAAAGAGTGTATTCCTGTCGATGTTGTTAGTGCCCATCTTTTCCGCTACCTCCCTTATACTTCCACCAAATCGCGCCTTATTGACAATATGATTTATCGAGGCAAAATTATGTACCTGCTCGCACAGATTTTCTCCGACACGCCCAACTACGAGGTCATGGGCTATACGAAAGATCAATGGGCTTGGTGCAGCAAACACGAACGGGCTATTTGGAATCTCATGATGGATAAAAAAGACCTGTTTAAAACCGAATCTCTTCTCCTCACATCTTATCTCAACGAAGGCCCTTTCACCGGCGAGATATCACAAGACTCACCCGGCAGACTCGGCACATGGATTGGATGGAGAATTGCTGAGAGTTATATGAACCATCATCCCGAAATAACCATACAACAACTCATCGCTGAACCAGATGCAGAACGTATATTACAAGAAAGCTTTTACCGTCCATGAATAAATCCGATTTCCAAATTCTCAACGAGCAAATATACAACCGCCCATTAGTTTATCTCGACAATGCTGCCACAACGCAGAAACCGCAGGCAGTATTGGACGCAATTATCGATGGTTATACCCATTGGAATGCTAATATCCATCGTGGCGTACACCATCTCAGCCAAGTGGCCACACAGCATCATGAGGCTGCGAGGCAGCGCGTAGCTGATTTCCTCGGTGCACAATCGTCTAACGAAATAATCTTCACTAAAGGTACAACAGATAGTATCAACATGCTAGCATTCAGTTTTGGTGAAGCAAACATACACGAAGGCGACGAAATCATCATTTCGCAACTCGAGCATCATTCCAATATTGTTCCCTGGCAGATGTTATGTGAACGCAAAAAAGCTATCCTCAAAGTCATTCCTCTCAAGGCTGACCTCTCACTGGATATGGCTGCTTTCGAGACACTAATCTCACCTAAAACCAAACTTATTTCCATTGCACATGTAAGCAACGTGCTCGGCATTATCAATCCCGTTGAAGACATCATCCGCATCGCACATGCTCACAATATCCCGGTTTGCGTCGATGGTGCACAATCGGCACCCCATATACCAATCAACGTACAGCAACTTGATTGCGACTTCTTCGTTTGTTCCGCACACAAGATGTACGGTCCGACAGGATTAGGCATACTCTATGGTAAAGAGCAGTGGCTCAATAACTTACCTCCTGCAGAAGGTGGGGGAGAAATGATAGAACATGTCCGTTTTGAACATACTACTTATAACACGCTTCCTTATAAGTTCGAAGCCGGCACACCTAACTTCATCGGCAGTCACGCATTCGCAGCAGCACTTGATTATATCAACGCAATCGGCATGCAGACTATCCATCAACACGAGCAAGATATTACCGCTTATGCCGAGAAGCGACTAGGTGAGATTCCTAATATCTGTATCTACGCGCAAGGACAACCAAAGACGGGAGTCATTAGTTTCAATGTCGGCACCATTCATCCATTCGACATTGGCACTATCCTTGACCACATGGGCATAGCCGTTCGCACAGGACATCATTGTGCCGAACCGCTGATTGATCATCTCCAAGTGCCTGGAACAGTTCGGCTTTCACTGGCTTTATACAACGATAAAGACGATATTGATGCATTTATCTCTGCCCTGCAAAAAGCGGTAGATATTCTTTCCTAATGCGACATCTGCTCGTTATAATAGGATTGCTGCTATCATGTGCCTCGTTTGCAGAGACGACAGTTATGTCTTATAACGTCGAAAATTTCTTCTATCCCGAAACGGATAGCCTTAATCCCGACTTCGAATATACACCCAATGGTAGCAGACGTTGGACATACACCCGATTTCATTACAAAGCCGAACAGATTGCGCGAGTAATAGCTAATGCAAATCATCCTTCTATCATCTGCCTCAACGAAATAGAAGACGATAAATGCTTGCAGACTCTTTGTAGAAAAATGCCGCATTATCCATATGAATTTATCCATTTCGATAGTCACGATAAGCGAGGAATAGATGTAGCTATTCTTTATGACTCAACCAAATTTCATCTTAATAATTTCAACATCTATCGCATTCTTATTCCTGAATCTCCTACTCGTGACATTCTCTACGCCCAACTTGATTCGCTACACATCGTTGCTTGCCACCTTCCTTCCCAACTTGGAGGCACTAAAGCTACACAATACAAACGCGATTCTGTCCTTTCAACCATCGCACATATTACGGACTCTATTCTTCGAATAGATACGCTTGCCAAAATAATAGTCTGTGGTGACATGAATATGGCCCCGGCGAATAATCTTCCACCTTTACACAATAAGATGCTCAAAATGGCTAAAAAGAGCTTAGGAACACATAAATATAAAAACCAATGGACTTGCTTAGACCAATTCTATGTCTCGGATGCCTTGAATAATTGTTCCACGGCAGAAATATTTGCTCCGGAATGGCTGCAGGAAGAAGACGTCAAATATCTGGGGCTCAAACCTAAAAGAACTTTCAATGGATTACGTTATATACGTTCCGGATTCTCGGATCATCTACCCATACTATTACATATATTATGACCCTTCAAGCAAAACCAATTATCATTTTCGACCTTGGCGGCGTACTCATTAACTTGAATGTTCCACGCTGCATGCAGGCATTTTCTAACCTTATCGGCGAAGAAAACGTACGGAATATCTTAGGTATGAATAAAGACGGAGAAGGTATTGCAGCCGTTAGTATTGCCTCCCGCCAACTCATGAAAGACTTCGAGCGCGGATTGATAACAACTGACGATTTCGTAGCAGCCCTGCTTCAGTATGCACCTTCCGGAACTACTCCGGACCAAATCCGCGAGGCATGGTTCGCTATGTTGGAAGACTTACCGCAAGAGCGCCTGGATTACTTGGCACAACTGCGCCAACAAGGTTATCGTCTCTACTTACTATCCAACGGCAACGACCTGCATTGGACTTATATCGATAAGCTTTATCGCGTCAGCAGTTACTTTGAACAGGTTTTCCTCTCGCAAATCATGCATTGTGCCAAACCCGAAGAAGAAATCTTCCGCCGCGTGCAAGATGATATTCTTGCCAACAATCTCTCCGACCAGCATACTACGAACGCCCTGCCCAAACAACCGATTCTCTTTGTTGACGATCTCCTGCAAAACCGCCAGGCCGCAGAACACTTCGTGTCTTGGCGCACATTCCCCGATATCCCCTCCCTACAGCAATTCTTAAATCAGCAAGGGATAGGCTATGAATAGACACCCAAATTTCACAAATTCACAAATTCACAAATTTGTGTCGGTTCAAAAAATAGCCATAATATATATTATATTTATATTATGAGGAAAATTTGAACACACATTTTTATGTGAAAGTGTGAAAGTGTGAATTTTACCACTAATTTATTGCTCTTATATTTAAGTTATATCGATATTCCGATGCAATTAGCCTTCTAACATACTAACATCATAGTTACCTCATAGTAATCTCATACTAATAACATACTAATCACATAGTAATCACATACTATTTTTAGGACTAGAGAGGGGAAAAA
>JAEDLW010000066.1:0-7338 GCA_016295035.1 Paludibacteraceae bacterium | reverse complement strand
GATGGTTGGACAGTAACTGAGACCGCTAAATATGACTTCTATCTGAAGCTCACTTACGGTGCTGATGAACTCTATGTCGTTAAACAAGGTGACGAGCCTCAACCTGAAGAGAAAGTTTACACCATTGTTGGTCAAGCTGCTCTCGTAGGTGTTGACTGGAATCCGGAAGCAACTGATAACGATATGGCTAAGCAAGCTGATGGTTCTTACAAACTCGTAAAAGAGAATGTAGCACTTGCTTCTGGTACATATGACTACAAAGTTGTAGAAGGTCATAGCTGGAATGGTTGGATGATTCCTGATCAAGGAAACCAAACGCTTAATATTGAGGCCGCAGGTGTTTACAACGTAACCTTCACACTCGATGCTGCACTGACAACTCTGACAGCTGATGCAGTTTATGTTGGACCAATGCCAGAGCAAGAATATGGTTTGATGATTGATGGTACAACATTTATCAAAGCACAAACTAATCCTGCTACGGCTAATGAGTACATGGTTCTTGACGTTGATTTAACTGCTGAACAAACGCTCCAAATCTATGATAAGACCAACGAAGTAGGTTGGGCTATCGAAACATGGAACGAAGGCAGTTATCAGTTCGACATAATGGGCAATAAGTATATCGTTTCCGAAACAGCTAAGTATGACTTCTACTTCAAACTTGACTTAGGAAATGACTACATCTATGTCGCTAAGAAGGAAACTCCAAGTGCTATTGATAACCTCTTGGCTCCGGCTAACGAGATGCGTAAAGTGATGATTGACGGTAAACTCTACATCATGCGTGATGGCAAAGTTTATACCGCTCAAGGTCAATTCGTTCGCTAACTCATAATCGGGTAAAGGTGGCTGATTACCACCTTTACTCTCTAATAAATTTAAATAAAAACACCACATTATGAAACGAATAAGTCTCATCACACTATTGTGCGCATGGTGTTACATCGTAGTAGCACAGGTGACAACTATTCCTGCTATCCTCCAAAAAGGATATACAGGAGAAGTAACTATTATCTTCAATCCCAATGAAGGGAATAAAGGAATGCAGGGAGCAACTCAGTGTTTTGCACACACCGGTTACAACAACTGGAAGGGAGCACCTGAATGGCGTAGTGGATTGGCGAAGCATGAAATGACCAAGAACGCAGATGGTAATTGGGAGCTCAAGCTTACTCCTAATATGTATGAGTATTACGGAACGACAACATCTACCGATATTACTCGACTCTGCTTCGTCTTTAACGACGGACCTAATGGTGGAAAGGAAGGTAAGGATGCTTCAGGGCAGGATATCTTTGTCAATCTCGCCGAAGCTGGATTAGCTGTCTCCTTAACGGCTGATAAACAATTTATAGCTTCCGAGGGTGATGAAATCACGCTCTCTGCTTCTGCTACCGAGGAAGCTTTATTGACTCTCAAACACAACGGGACGGAAGTTAAAGCAGAAACAGGTACTTCAATGACCTATAAGGCTACGCTTAGCACAATGGGCAAGAATACATTCGAATTAATTGCAACTAAAGGAGAGGTTATCAAGAATGCTTCGCTGAATATTTTAGTGGCAGCAACGCCTGCTGTTGAAGCAAAACCTGTACCTGGTTTGGGTATCTATTATGATAAGGACGATTCGAAAAAAGTGACCTTGTGTATGTATGCTGGTAGTAAAACTGAGCCCGCTAAGCATGTGTTCATCGTTGGTGACTTTACCGGTTGGACCATTGACAATAAGTACCAATTGTTGCGAGATGAAACAGATGGCAACTACTTCTGGATTACGTTGGATAACCTAAATCCACAAAAAGAATATGCTTTCCAATATGCCGTCGTTCGTTCCGATGGCGTCGTAAAACGTATTTGTGATCTCTATTCGGAGAAAGTGCTTTCTCCCGATGATAAATATGAACCGAAACAGCACGATCCTAAACTGCGTGACTATCCGTCAGGAGCGGACGGAAGCTTTGTAACAGTTATCCAAACCGACAAACCGGCGTTCGAGTGGTCAGATGCTACGCTGAATTTCAAACGTCCCAACAAGAACAACCTCGTTATTTATGAGATGTGGGTGTATGACTTTACCCATAACCGAGGCTATGCAGGCGTTTTGAACCGATTGGACTATATCGAACAGTTGGGAGTTAATGCAATTGAACTAATGCCTATCTGCGAGTTTGATGGTAACTATAACTGGGGATATTCTCCTTGTCTATACTTCGCTCCGGATAAAGCCTATGGCTCTGCTACAGAACTCAAACAACTCATCGATGAGTGCCACAAGCGCGGCATTGCGGTTATCTTAGATATGGTATTTAACCACGCTACCGGTAATAACCCAATGAATAAACTCTATCCTTACGGCGCTGACCTCGCTAAAAATCCTTGGTTCAATGTCAATCCGCCTCACGGAGACAATGTCTATGAGGACTGGAACCATGACTTCGAACCGGCGCACCAAATGTTCATTCGCGCTTTGCAGTATTGGATTGAGGAGTATAAAGTGGATGGCTATCGACTCGACCTCAGCCACGGACTGTGCGGGCCTACCTACAATGCCGTTAAAAATCTCAAGGACTATTATGAAAAAGGCGTAAAACCCTATGGAGCATACATGATTCTTGAACACTGGGGAGATAATGCTTCTTCAGACTGGAATACGCTGATAAAAGAAGGGATGATGTGTTGGTCCAATACGAGTTATTCATATATGGAAGCTGCTAAGGGCTATTACACAATAGGAGATTTTACACAAGCTAACTTGGACGGCAGAGTTTCATATTGTGAATCCCATGATGAGGAACGTATGCAATATAGGGCAATGAAGTCCGGTAGAGGTGATATTAAAAAAGAGGAAGTACGTGTTAAACGTATTCCGGCTTGCGTGGCAATGAACGTCTTGCTGAATGGTTCGCACATGTTGTGGATGTTCGAAGAGGTCGGATACGACCACTCTATCAATAGTGATATTGACAATCCCGATGCTTATAATACAAGTTATCGCTGCAGCAAGAAACCTCGTTATGAACCATACCTGCACAACGAAGCACGCATGGAACAATATGCAAAAGTCGCTCAGGCAATCCAACTACGTACGAAGATTATGCCGAACGTATTCGAGGGTGATCCTACAGCCGCTTCTATATCGGGTTCTGTCATCAAATCTGTACAATGGGGTTCTGATGTTTATGTAGTCGCTAACTTCCACCCGAGTGAAAGCGAAGAAGTATCATTGCCATCCGGTACGTGGTATGACTACTATGCTCAAGGCGCTAAGGCAGGTGCTAAAGTTACACTCGCTGCAGGAGAAGTGAAAATCTTTACGGGTAAGAAAGTGGAACTGCCTGTGATTGATACGACCAAGGTCAATATCGAAGAAGTGCTTAGAGATGCTGCTAATACGGTTTCATATAAGTTCTATCGTGATGGCAATATCTACATCTACCGTAATGGCAAAACATTCGACATGATGGGAAGACGCGTTAAATAAGTGTTATACCCATAATATAAGAACAGCGGCCGAATGGTCGCTGTTCTTTATTACGCTAAACACTAAACTCTAAACGTTAATCTCTAAACCAACTTTTTATACAGTTGTTTCATATCGACTGCTTTCGAGATTAACTCGTGTAGGTCTTCAATCTTCACGCGGTCTTGAGCCATCGTATCGCGGTAACGAACCGTTACGCAGTTGTCATTAAGTGTGTCATGGTCTATCGTGATGCAGAACGGAGTTCCGATAGCATCTTGACGACGATAGCGTTTACCTATAGAGTCTTTCTCGTCGTAAGTCGTCTTGAAATCGAACTTGAGCATGTCCATAATCTCGCGAGCTTTCTCAGGCAGACCATCTTTCTTAACGAGCGGCATGACGCAAGCTTTAACCGGAGCAAGAACAGCCGGTAATTGCAGCACAACGCGTGACTCACCACCTTCTAACTGCTCTTCTTTATACGCTGCGCACATGATACTGAGGAACATTCGATCTACACCGATACTGGTTTCAATAACGTAAGGAGTGTAACTCTCATTGAGTTCCGGATCAAAGTACTCAATCTTCTTGCCGCTATACTTAGCATGTTGACTAAGGTCGAAGTTCGTGCGACTATGAATACCCTCTACCTCCTTGAATCCAAATGGCATCAAGAACTCAATATCTGTAGCTGCATTGGCGTAGTGCGCTAATTTCTCGTGATCATGGAAACGATATTTCTCATCACCCAGTCCGAGTGCTTTGTGCCATTTGAGGCGGAACTCTTTCCAGTGCTTAAACCATTCCATTTCGGTGCCAGGCTTGATAAAGAACTGCATCTCCATTTGCTCGAATTCACGCATACGGAATACAAACTGACGGGCTACAATCTCGTTACGGAATGCTTTACCGATTTGGGCAATTCCGAAAGGAATCTTCATGCGCCCCGTCTTCTGTACATTCAGGTAATTAACGAAAATACCTTGTGCTGTCTCCGGACGGAGATAAATCTTCATTGCGCCGTCTGCCGTAGAACCCATCTCCGTTTGGAACATCAGGTTGAACTGTCTTACATCTGTCCAGTTACGCGTACCGCTAATCGGGCAAACAATTTCCTCGTCCAGGATAATCTGTTTCAACTCTGCCAAATCATTGGCATTCATTGCCTTTGAGTAACGCTCATGCAATGAATTCCAATGCTCTTGGTGCTCTATAACGCGGGAGTTCGTCTGACGGAACATTGCCTCGTCAAAACTATCACCAAAACGTTTGGCAGCTTTCTCCACTTCCTTAGTAATTTTATCTTCAATCTTCGACAATTGCTCTTCGATAAGTACGTCTGCACGATAGCGTTTCTTACTGTCGCGGTTATCAATCAGCGGGTCGTTGAAAGCATCTACGTGGCCGGAAGCTTTCCATGTCGTCGGGTGCATAAAAATTGCGGCATCAATACCTACAATATTTTCATGCAGCAATGTCATCGAATCCCACCAGTAGCGTTTGATGTTATTCTTCAACTCAACGCCGTTCTGACCGTAATCATATACTGCGCCCAGACCATCATAAATCTCACTCGAAGGAAAAACAAATCCGTATTCCTTGCAGTGAGCAACCAATTTCTTAAAGGTTTCTTCTTGTGTTGCCATATCTTGTTATAGTTAATTTCAAAAACGGCCGCAAAGGTACTACATTTTTTGCATATATGCAAAATAAAATGCATATTTGTTATATTTTTACGGCGACACCCCTCTTTGGCACGGATTTTGTAAATTAATGTTAAAAAGATAAACATTTTTGGCTATGAAGAAACTATTATCTCTTATCTTAGTGGCACTCTTTTGTGCCGGTAGTATGCTCGCGTGCAAGAAGAAAACGATTGCACAAGTGGCTGACAATCAGGAAACTATTATTCTTGTTATGGATACAGCTAATGCCCTGCTCAATGACGCAACGGTGCAAATTGGTGACAAGAAATATGTTACGTCTTGGGATGGACGCGTAGTACTCAAGTCTTCTATCCCGGCTGGTGTCAAGTCCATCAAATTGTCGTGTAAAGACTATGAGTCGTTAACCATAGCAACCAAAAAGCTTGTCAAGCAAGGAAACACAATTATTATTGTCATGACAGGCCGAATAGGGGATGAAGATTATAGTGAACCTGGAGGAGAAGGCTTTGCCGATAAAGTTGGAGCCAGATATGACAGAGCGAGAGTTGAACTCACCGGCGCAATGGACGAAGCTATGCCTCTTATTTCGACGCCGACATATCATAGCACAACAAATAATGTTGATGCCGGTCAGTTAACCGCAGGGGAAGTGAACGATTTTGCCAAGTGGTATTTCTGGAATAAGGTGCTCAACGATACGCACAAGAAATTTATCTCCAATTGGAAGATAGAGGCACGCAATCGTTATACGGTTCAAGTAACCAACAAGAATGGGTATCCTATTGTTTCTCAGCAAGTTACTTTAGTTGATGCTAAGGGCAACTCCCTTTTTCAGGCCATGACCGACAACACCGGCAAGGCAGAATTATGGGCTAATCTGGTAGGACAACAACAAGCCGATAATCTACACATTCGTGTTAACGGACAGACTGTTCCCGCCAAACTGTGGTCCGAAGGTCTCAATACTATCGTGCTTGACGAGGAATGTGGTGCTTCAGAGGCTGTGGATGTAGTCTTTGTCTTTGATGCAACAGGTTCAATGGGGGATGAGCTTCATTATCTGCAGGCAGAGATGAGGGACGTGATTGCTCGCGCGAAAGATGCTACAGGCGGCCTGGCTATCCGAACAGGTGCGGTGGTGTACCGCGATCACGGCGATGAATATGTAACACGTCTTTCCCGTCTTACGGAAGATATCAAGACAACGCAAATCTTTATCGACAAGCAATATGCAGACGGAGGAGGTGATTTTCCGGAAGCTGTTCCCGAAGCGCTTATGGCAGCTATTAATTCTGCCGGTTGGGACTTAAATGCTCGTGCCCGAATCGCTTTCCTCATATTGGATGCGCATTGTCACCAAGACTCTGCTACCATCGCGTTATTGCATGAGCAGATACTCAACGCCGCCGCATGGGGGATACGCGTAGTGCCTGTTGTTTGTAGCGGTTTAAGTGAACCAGGGGAACTGCTGATGCGCTCTATCGCATTGGCAACGAACGGAACGTCCTTCTTCCTTACGGATGACTCCGGTATCGGTAATACTCACTTACAACCTACTACCGATACGCTTAAAGTGGAACACCTTAACGACATGCTCGTGCGCACGATAGTCGAATTCAGCACGATGCCGACTTGCGACGAGAGCCAGATACAAGACCAAGGTGTGAATGAGGACTTCATTCCAAACCCGTTTGATGCCAATGACTTGCCTGACATAGAGGCTATCCCGCATGGTCCGACTACCATTTATCTGCTGGATATCACTGGAAAACTGATTGCTGTGCTGGACGGCGATATTAACACGATTGAAGTGAGCAAAGCCACGATGCCGCTCGCTACCGGAATCTATTTCCTCAAAGCCTATATCGATGATACATGGCACACCAAGAAGATTTTAGTTCGCTAAAATCGACACTTTATAGCAAAAAAATGACATCTCTCTTGCAGGTGTCATTTTTTTTGTGTAATTTTGCACCCAAATTGGGAAGTATGAATATACTGATAACAGGAAGCAACGGACAATTGGGCACTGAGATGCGCAATCTGAGCACCGAACACCCCAATCATCGCTACTTCTTTACCGATGTGGCGGAACTCGATATTACGAACAAAGAGGCGGTGCAACATTTTGTGCAAGCCAATGCTATTGACCTTATCGTCAACTGCGCTGCTTATACAAATGTCGATAAAGCCGAAGAGGATGAA
>JAEDLW010000015.1:0-29027 GCA_016295035.1 Paludibacteraceae bacterium | reverse complement strand
TTTTGCCGCCAAATTTGGATTAGTATGACAATAGCTATCTTTGGAAACGCGATGAAGGGCAACACCCTTGAGGAAGTGTCTCACCTGCTGGAATTCATGCAGTTACGAGGTGTGGATGTCGTCCTTTCTCAAGAATTGCGGCAGGAACTAAACCTGCGTTCCTACAAGCCCTTTACTGAGGCAGATGAACCTGTGGACTTTGCGTTATCTGTAGGTGGCGATGGAACATTCCTCACCACAGCAGCAGAAATAGGTCGCCGCAATATACCGATTGTAGGCATCAACTGCGGGCGACTGGGTTTCCTGGCGGATGTGCAGACGAAAAATGTGGACATGATTATGGATCAACTCATTAAAGGGAAGTACACCATCGAGCAACGTACGTTATTGCACGTGGAGACGTCACGCTCCGACCTTATTATGGCACCGTATGCGTTGAATGAAGTAGCGGTGATGAAGTACGGTTTGAGTTCCATGATAACCATCGAAACACGGGTCAACAACCAGTTATTACATAAATACGAGGCAGATGGTTTGTTGTTTGCCACACCTACCGGTTCTACAGCCTATAACCTGAGCATCGGTGGCCCGCTGATGGTGCCACAAGCGCGAGGAATCATCTTATCACCGATTGCCACACACAGCCTCAACGTACGTCCTCTGGTAGTGCCCGATGATTGGGAGATAGACCTAACCGTTCGCAGCCGAACAGGAAGTTACCTCATCAGTGTCGATGGGCGCAGCCAAGTCATGTCTCATGACATCACACTGCATATCAAAAAAGCCGACTACACCATCAAACTCGTGCAAATAGGCGAGAACAGCTTCTTGCAGTCGTTAAAGGATAAATTATTGTGGGGACAGGGAAATTAAAGGTGAAAAAGTATGGTTAATTCATTGCTTTCTGTTGTTTGGGATGTTGATCCTATTTTGATTCATTTTGGTAATGGCGGAATCCGATGGTACGGATTGCTTTGGGCTATCGGAATCTACCTGTGCTATCTGGTGCAAGTGTGGTTATACAAACACGAACATTGCCCTGAGGACTGGACTGACAAACTATTTGTTTGGATGACTTTGGGCGTGATTATCGGTGCACGAATAGGTCACTGTTGGTTCTATGAATGGCATCTATCTCCCGACCCGATACAAATCTTTTCTTGGACTATCAATTATCGCAATCCTTATATCGAGAATCCCTTGTTACTGCTCAAGATTTGGGAAGGTGGTCTATCATCACATGGAGGTGGTATAGGTCTTATTTTAGCGGCATGGATGCTCAACAAAAAGCATTTCAGCAAGCGGCCTGAATACAAAACATCCATGTTCTGGATTCTGGACAGACTCTGTATCGGTGTCTGCATTACAGCCACACTCATTCGCTTTGGTAACTTGATGAACTCAGAGATATACGGTGGGCCTACAGACCTGCCTTGGGGATTTATCTTCGTGCGTGACGGACAAACGGTTCCGTGCCATCCGACACAGATTTATGAGATGCTTTACTGCCTCCTTGCCATGGCTATCACATGGTCCATGTACTGGTTCACTAACGCACGCAGGCGCGAAGGACTCCTTATAGGCACCTTCTTTCTCGTCGTCTTTGTAACACGTTTCTGTCTGGAATTTATCAAAAATGACCAGGAAGCATTTGAAGCAAATTATTTCCTTAACATGGGACAAGTGCTGTCCATCCCATTCATCATTGCGGGATTATGGTTGGTGATTAGGTCGTTCAGAAAACCGATGCTGCCGGATACTACTGCATTTCCTGTTCCAGCGTCTCCCAACGCAAAATAGCGTCGTGACCGTATTTCCAGATATTCTGACGGATCTTAGATAAAGCCACTTCTTCACCGAGGTGGCTTTTTGAATAGAACTTATCGGCGTAACAGATTATACGTTCTTCGAGTGAAACCGGCAAATAATCTTGCACAGGAATAGGCAAATCCTCTCGAATAACTTGCTCCATGGTAATACCACTGCCCGTATGACGTTCTGCCACTAAAGCGTGACGAGGCAGACCTTCACCTCGAAGCAATTCAGCACCTAAATAACCATGCTCAATATAATGATGTGGTCCAATACAGAAGATTTTCGGCGCATTGCAGTAGATAATACCGATATCGTGCAACATGGCTGCTTCTGCCACAAAATCACGGTCCACTTCCCAATTAGGATGGGCATCTATAATACGTAATGCTCTATCCCAAACCTGCTCAGAATGGGTTATTAATACATGTCTCAACTCAGGAGAATTGGCGTAGTATTTGTCTATCAGTTTAATGCAGTCCATTCAAAAAACTCTTCGCATCCATTCTTTTCTTACCGGGAGCTTGCAACTCAAGAATATCGATATATCCATCGGAACAAGGCACAATGATGTGCCCCTTCTGTTCCGCAACCGAGCTGATGGCCACTTTGAATACTTTAATAGGAGACGCTTTACATACGCTTAACATACGCTCATCATCTGTCCACGCACAAGGATACGGACTCAATCCGCGAACGAAATTAAAAATCTCGTAGGCTGTCTTGCCGAAGTCGATTTGGCAATCTTCTTTGAAAATCTTAGGAGCAGGTTTGAGGTCGGGCAATTCAGGTTGGGGAACCGTCGGAAGTGGTTTATTCTCACGGTCGCATTCCTCAATCAGACGCACCGTTTTTAGCACCATCTCCTTGCTCAGTTCCATCAGGCGGTCATGTACAGACCCCACCTCTTCGTCCTCGCCAATGGATATGCGTTCTTGCAAAATCATATTACCCGTGTCTATCTCATGCTTAAGCATGAAAGTGGTTAGTCCGGTTTCTTTTTCGCCATTGATAACCGCCCAATTAATCGGTGCTGCACCGCGGTATTGCGGCAAGAGCGAACCATGCACATTAAACGTTCCTAAACGCGGCATTCCCCACACTACTTCAGGCAGCATGCGGAAAGCCGTAACAATTTGCAAATCAGCATTATATGAACGCAGCTGTTCTACGAATTCAGGGTCCTTAAGTTTCTCGGGTTGAAGCACAGGAATATGTTGCGACAGAGCATACTCCTTCACTGGTGAAAACTGCATCTGATGCCCGCGGCCTGCCGGCTTATCCGGCATAGTTACCACTGCCACTACCTTATAGCCGTTTTCGACCAACGTCTGCAAGCCCGCTACGGCAAAATCTGGTGTTCCGAGATAGACTATGCGCATCAATTATAGACCTTTACCGTGACATTGTTTGTATTTCTTTCCGCTACCGCATGGACACGGGTCATTAGGACGCGGTTTCTTCTCTACACGAATGGGTTCAGGACGCTGCATTTCACGAGTGTCACGACCTGCTGCCTGCGCCATTCCGGATGCATGAGCTGCCGATTGAACAGCATCTTTTTGCGTGCGATAACGACTGTAGTCAGAACGTTGTTGAGCCGCAGCTTGTTGCACGTTTTGAGGCTGCTGTTGCGGAAGTTGACCGCGCAACAAAATTGCAACAGCTCGACGGTTAAGAGAATCCAACATCCGCTTGAAGATACCAAACGACTCGAGTTTATATATAAGCAACGGATCCTTCTGTTCGTACGAAGCGTTTTGTACCGATTGTTTCAAGTCATCTAATTGACGTAGATGCTCTTTCCATTCGTCATCTATCACATAGAGCAGCATCCGTTTCTCAAACTCGCGTACAACCTCTTTCGACTCAGTTTCTGCCGCCTTCTTCAGGTTAACAGCAATATTATAAACTTTCTTGCCATCGGTAATCGGAATCAGGATATTCTCATACATCGAGCCTTTTTCTTCATATACTTTTTGAATAACCGGATTAGCAATGGCCATCAGTTTATCCATACGACGCTTGAACGAATCGAGGGCAGCCTCAGCCAGTTGGTCGCTCAGTTTCTCTTCACGGGTAGCACGGAAAGTGTCCTCGTCAAACGGCACTTCCATAGCAAACACTTGCATCGTTTCAAATTGCAGCATCTCATAATCCATAGTGTCTCGAGCATCTGCCACAATAGACTCTGCCGTATCGTAAATCATATTCGTGATATCCACACCGATACGCTCACCATTCAACGCGTGACGACGTTTAGCGTAAATCACATTACGCTGTTGGTTCATCACATCATCGTATTCAATCAAACGTTTACGGATACCGAAGTTGTTTTCTTCCACTTTCTTCTGTGCGCGCTCAATAGAGTTGGAGATCATCGTGTGCTCAATCATCTCGCCTTCTTCAAAGCCCATCCTATCCATCACAGATGCTATACGTTCCGAACCGAACATTCGCATCAGGTCATCTTCCAACGATACATAGAATACGGAACTACCCGGATCACCTTGACGACCGGAACGTCCTCGCAACTGTCTATCCACACGGCGTGATTCGTGACGCTCGGTACCGATAATTGCTAAACCGCCGGCTTCTTTCACTTCGGGGGTAAGCTTAATATCCGTACCACGACCGGCCATGTTAGTCGCAATGGTTACGACTCCTTTACGACCAGCCTCAGCAACAACTTCCGCCTCGCGTTGGTGTAACTTGGCGTTCAAGACTTGGTGCGGGATGTGACGCAGATTCAACATGCGACTCAATAACTCAGATATCTCAACACTGGTCGTACCCACAAGCACTGGTCTACCCTCTCCTACCAAACGAACTATCTCATCTATAACCGCATTATATTTCTCGCGTTTGGTACGGTAGATGCGATCGTTCATATCGATTCGTGCTACGGGTTTATTTGTCGGAATAACGACTACGTCCAACTTATAGATATTCCAAAACTCACCCGCTTCCGTCTCAGCAGTACCGGTCATACCGGACAGTTTGTTATACATGCGGAAGTAGTTTTGAAGCGTAATCGTAGCAAACGTTTGCGTAGCGCCTTCCACTTTGACGTTCTCCTTGGCTTCAACGGCTTGGTGCAAACCGTCCGACCAACGGCGACCTTCCATAATACGACCTGTCTGCTCATCGACAATCTTCACTTCATTATTGTCAATGATATAGTCCACATCTTTCTCAAACAAGGTGTACGCTTTGAGCAGCTGGTGAACGGTATGTACACGCTCGGACTTAATGGAGAAATTCGACAGGATATCGTCCTTGCGTTGCTGTTTTTCCTCTTGCGAGAGATTCTCTTTCTCCAGCTCGGCAATCTCGGAACCAACATCAGGCAGGACAAAGAACGTCGGGTCATCTGTTGAGCCTGTCAGCGTATCTATTCCTTTATCCGTCAGCTCGATAGACTTATTCTTTTCATCGATAACGAAATAGAGTTCGTCCGTCGCGATGTGCATATTCTTCTCGTTTTCCTGGAGGTAGAATTCTTCCGTTTTCTGAAGGCGCACTTTATTGCCCGGTTCGGACAGGAACTTAATCAAAGCCTTCGATTTAGGCATACCCTTCCACGCACGGAAAAGAGCCAATTCGCCTTCCTCGCGCACCTTGGCATCCTCGCTCGGCATCTTCGCTTTAGCCTCAGTCAGCAACTTCGTTGTTAGCGTCGTCTGCGTACGAACAAGCAACTCAACACGGTGCTTGTACTCATCGTACATCTGGTCTTCACCTTTAGGAACAGGACCACTGATAATTAACGGAGTACGAGCATCATCAATCAATACGGAGTCCACCTCATCCACGATGGCGAAGTTATGACCGCGTTGTACCAAGTCAAGCGTCGAGGTCGCCATATTATCACGCAGATAGTCGAAACCAAACTCGTTATTCGTACCGAAAGTAATATCGCATGCATAAGCCTTACGGCGCTCGTCTGAATTAGGTTTGTATTTATCAATACAATCGACTGTCAAGCCGTGGAACATATACAACGGACCATTCCACTCCGAGTCACGTTTTGCCAGATAATCGTTGACTGTCACTACGTGCACGCCTTCATGCGTCATCGCATTGAGGAAGACGGGCAACGTTGCCACCAACGTCTTACCTTCACCTGTCGCCATTTCAGCTATCTTACCTTGATGCAGAACCACACCGCCAAACAACTGTACGTCATAATGGATCATGTCCCATGTAATCTCATTACCTCCGGCTACCCAGTGGTTGAAATAGATTGCTTTGTCGCCGTCTATATCGACGAAGTCAAACCGCGGATCAGCGGCCAAGTCCTTATCCATCTGGGTTGCAGTAACAACTACTTTCTCATTCTCAGCAAAACGACGAGCCGTCGACTTGACAATAGCATAGGCTTCAGGAAGTATCTCGTCCAATACCGCCTTATACCCTTCCTTGATTTCTTTCTCCAGTTTATCCACCTCATTATAGACCTTCTCACGTTTGTCTATTTCGAGTTCCTCGATATTCGACTTGAGTTCAACTATACGGGCCTTCTTGTCTGCCACACGCTCAGCCACCTTAGCCATCAACGCCGCACTGCAGGCACGTAACTCATCGTTACTCAACTGGTCTATCTTTTCGTACTCAGCCTTTATTTTATCCACAATAGGCTGAATAGCGCGCATATCTTTCTGCGCCTTGTTTCCAAACAATTTGGTTATAATCTCTAATATTGACATAGTTATATTTGTTTACATCAGTTTACATCGCACAACTAGCGCGCAAAATTACAACAAAAAATGCACATACGCAAGAAAAAATGCATATTTTGGTGAAATAATAAAAAAAATTTGTGTATATGTAATATTTGTAGTACATTTGCAGCCGAAAAGGTATTAGTCATGCAAAAAGAAGCGATTCGATTACTTAACGTGTGGGAACTGAATCCGATTTGGAATGTTCTTACTGATAGCCAGAAAGCAGAGGTACAATCCCAAATTGAAATTGCAAAGTACGACAAAGGTGCAATTATACATCGAGAGGGCGATACACCTACACACATGCGCATGCTCGTAAGCGGAAAAATCAAAATCTATAAGGAAAATCTTAGACAACAGATTATCCGCATGCTAAAACCTTATGATTTCTTTTCTTACCGTGCTCTCGTCGGCGGTGGAGGATATAACTCATATGCCGAAGCAATTGAACGCTGCGTTGTATATGAGCTCAACAAAGCATGCTTCATTCACCTTCTTCAAACTAATAACGCCTTCTGCTTTTTAGTAATGCGAAACATGGCAGGCGACCTTGGCGTACAAGAAGCACGTACCGTCAACCTCACACAGAAACACATTAGAGGACGTCTGGCAGAAGCTTTGCTTTCACTCAAACATAACTACGGAACGGACGAAGATGGGGTCACCATCGCCATGTACATGAGCCGCGAAGATTTGGCTAACATGAGTAACATGATTACAGCCAACGCCATCCGAACATTAAGCCAATTCGCACAAGAAGGGCTAATCGGCGTGGATGGCAGAAAAATAAAAATTCTGGACGAAGAAGAGTTGACGCGAATAAGCCGACTCGGTTAGTCCAACATCTCCCCAAAGTTATTCGACAACTGAATCATACGATCGTAGTCCTCAGGCGACAAATCGTAAAAGTAAAAGTTTCGTGGATCTATAGGTTGGTTATTCAAACGCACTTCATAATGTAGGTGCGGACCGGTTGATTTTCCGGTATTACCTACCAAGGCTATCACATCACCGCGCTTCACTTTCTGACCTACAGAAACAAGTGATTTAAATAAGTGAGCGTACAACGTCGAATAGCCAAAACCATGATCAACCATTACGGTATTACCATAGCCCTGCTTCCAACCAACAAACGAAACCGTACCATTACCCGTTGCGTAAATATCTGTACCAGTAGGAGCTGTGAAGTCCATTCCTGTATGCATGCGACGAACATGATAAACAGGGTCTATGCGCACACCGTAACCGGATGCCACACGAGTCAAATCCTTATTCATAACCGGCTGAATAGCAGGGATATTCTCCATCCTAATCTCTTGAGTCTTGGCCATCTCAACTAGGTCGTCGTAGGACTTCGCTTGCACATACAAACCCTTCTCCAACAAATCCACTTTTAGCGCCAAATCACCTGTCAACTGAGAATTAGTCATAAGAGACAACTGCTCATAATAGTCTATCTTTCTTGTCGCACCCTGACGAACAGACAACGGAATAGGTTCCGCACCAAAAAGCACACGATAGAGATTATCGTCACGCTGCGACAAGTCAGTTAACACTAACTGCATCTGATCCACCTGCTTACTGAGCATCTTGAGCTCGGCTTCCAGATTTTGTTTCTGTTGCATGAGTTGTTTCTCCTTTGGAGACGGGAAAATCAAGAAGAAAAGAAAGAAAAATAATACTCCTAAACATATTCCACCAAACATATACCAACCGCTGCGACGCAGCCAGTACATGAAACCCTGCTCTACACGCTCCATAGCGAGCGTCTCGGGATTAATGTGATACTTCTTGGACATAATCTTATCGTTTGCGTTTATTCTCTGGCTTACGACCTTTTTCGGGCTTCCACCAGAAAAAATACGAGTTTTGTTTCTGTTTTTGCTCCTTCGTCCGAGCCACAAACACAGGCTTCATTGTATATGGATTAAGCCCTGTGTAAAACATCGTTGTAGACAAAGTCATCGGCGTTGGAGTAAAATCCTGCACTTGTTCCGGACGGTAATGCATCCGCTTGGTCTCCTCTGCCAACTGCCGCATATCTTGATCCGTACACCCTGGGTGGGACGATATAAAATACGGAATAAGTTGCTGGTTCATACCATAATTTGCGTTCACACGCATAAAAAAATCCCTAAACCGCAAATACTCCCTCCAGTCTGGCTTGCGCATTAATTTGAGCACCTCCGAAGAAGTATGTTCCGGTGCCACTTTCAGGCGTCCCGACACATGCCTCAAAATAAGTTGCTCACCATACTCCTCACTCATCAAATCATACCGTATACCAGACCCTACAAATGCGTGTTTGACCTCTGGCAAATTGTCCACCGTTTTATATATATCAATTAACGGACCAAAGTCACAATTTAGGTTCTTGCAGATATTGGGCTGCAAACAGGAAGCCCTCGCACATTGCTCGCACAAGGTCATATCCTTGCCATGCATCTGATACATATTAGCGCTGGGTCCTCCTAAATCTGAAATAACGCCATGCCAATCGGGTAAATGCGTCAATTTCTCTATCTGTCTTAGGATAGACTCCTTCGAACGAGATGTTATCTGCTTACCTTGATGCGCCGATATCGTACAAAAAGCACAACCGCCAAAACACCCTCTATGCATACACACCGAGAAGCGTATCATCTCATAGGCAGGAATACGTTTACCTCGGTATTTTGGATGAGGAAGATACTGAAACGGCAAGTCATAAACCGCATCTAACTCTTCCGTCGTTTGAGGGTCATAAGGCGGATTAACCACCACATCATCTTGCACAATCGTGGCCGGATGGATCTTATTCGACTCTATCTCTATCAGCCTGAAATCCTCAGCGTGACAACGTTTGTCTCTCATTTCTTCCTCAAACGAATGGAGTCGCACTACCTCTTTCGCATCCGTCGTGCCACGATATGCCGTCTGAGGAATATCATGACAGATACCTCGACGGGCTATCTCCACCATCGCTTTCTCACCCATCCCATAAACCAACATGTCAGCACCGGAATCCACCAAAATAGATGGCATCAGCTTATCCGACCAATAGTCATAATGCGCTAAACGACGCATCGATGCCTCTATACCCCCGATTACAATCGGCACATCCGGAAAATGTTGCTTCAGTATGTGACAATAAGTGATAGTGCAATAATCAGGTCTCGCTCCTGCCCTTCCGTCAGGCGTATAGGCATCATCCGAACGTAAACGACGCGCCGCCGTATAGTGATTTACCATCGAGTCCATACTACCCGCCGAAACAGCGAAATAACAACGCGGACGACCCAACTTGGTAAAATCGCGATGGTCACCTCGCCAGTCCGGTTGAGGCACAATCGCTACCCGGAATCCGGCCGCTTCCAGTGCCCTGCCTATAACGGCTGCACCAAACTGAGGATGATCAACATACGCATCGCCAGTGAAGAAGATAATATCCACTTCATCCCAACCGCGAAGTTCCATTTCTTTGCGGGTTGTGGGCAAATATTTCAATAGATCATTCAAGTTGCAATCCAAGTACAGACTTCAGGTTAGCTAACTCTTCGTTCTTTTCTAACAGCACCTTGTATTTTTCTTCAGCGGTATAGGCTTTCTTCATCACCGCTTGCTCATCCACTTGCAACATCAACTGAAGACGACTGTTATGCAGTGTCTGACGCATATGATCCATCACCGCCTTGCCAAACTGCTTAAACGCATTCTTCTGCCACGGGTTAGCCAATGTAAGCACGCAATGATGCTGGTCTATTAGTTCTGGTTGATACTCTCTGAGTATTGCCAGCAGGCGCGGTTCTTCTTTGAAGATAGTGTAAAGACCAGCCCACGCGCCTCTAAACTGGTCAAGTGTAAAAGGGCTGTTTTCTTCCGCTTGCTTGGGCACTTCCGCAGGTTCAGAACTCACCGGCGGCGCCGGCTTAGGTGTACTATTCAAGGACGGGATAGTCGGTAACTTCGACAGCTTCGGAGGAGCTACTACAGTCACTTTGGGCTGAACCGCAGGCTGCGGAGCTGCACTCGATACAGAGGCCTTTGAAGCACTAGGCTGACTCGAAGCGCTGGGCTTACTCTGCTGACTAGCCGTCGGTTGCGGAGCCGTCACTGTCGGCTGTTGCGCATTCAACTGTGTCAACTTAACAAGTGCCAACTCTACCGTCAGTCGTTTATTCCGTGCAGTGCGATAATTAATGTCGCACGTGTTCACCACATCCAACGCCTTGAATATCCATTGCGCATCACATTGCTGCGCTTGCTCGGCATAGCGCTTGCGAATAGCATCCGATGTCTCTAACAACTGGATAGTAGCCGCATCTTTAGAAACCAGTACATCGCGTAGATGCTGGGCAAAACCGGTAATAAAATGACCTGCATCAAAGCCACGCTGAAGCACTTCATCCAGTAACAATAGGGCTCCACTCACGTCGTTAGCACGGGCTGCATCCACCAAACGGAAGTAATATTCCAAATCCAACACATTGAGTACTTCTATCGTCTGCTCATACGTAATCGTATTACCGCAGAACGCTACTAACTGGTCAAAAATGGACAATGCATCACGCATACCGCCATCTGCCTTTTGCGCCACAACGTTCAAAGCATCCTCTCCTACCGTAATGCCCTCTTGCGCAGCAACATACTGCAAGTGAGCGATGATGTCTGCCACTGTTATACGGGCAAAATCATACACTTGACAACGAGACAAAATGGTCGGTAAAACCTTGTGCTTCTCTGTCGTTGCCAAAATAAATATCGCATACGAAGGAGGCTCCTCCAATGTCTTCAGTAATGCATTGAACGCACCTTGAGACAACATATGCACCTCGTCGATGATATATACGCTATACTTACCTATTTGAGGAGGGATACGCACCTCCTGAATCAACGTGCGGATATCATCTACTGAG
The DNA here is from genome assembly GCA_016295035.1 of Paludibacteraceae bacterium. GTDB lineage: Bacteria > Bacteroidota > Bacteroidia > Bacteroidales > Paludibacteraceae > Colicola. The sequence continues at coordinate 17,593 of JAEDLW010000015.1, read as the reverse complement.
TTGTTTGAAGCCGCATCTAACTCGTGAATATTGAACGAACGCTGCTCATTAAACGCCATACAAGACTCGCACTCATTGCAAGCCTCATGGTCATCCTTCGGATTCAAACAGTTTATCGTCTTGGCAAAAATACGCGCACAAGTGGTCTTACCTACGCCTCGCGGACCGCAGAACAAATAAGCATGGGCTAAATGATTCTGACGGATGGCATTGCGCAAGGTCTCGGTAAGTGCGCGTTGCCCCACCACCGATTCAAAGGTAGCAGGGCGATATTTCCTGGCGGAAACAATGTACTCGTCCATATTTATTATATTAGTGCCGCAACGCGGCTTCCAGTTGTGCTACGCGATGTCTCATCACTGGATCATGCTCCAACTGATCCTCTACAAACTTAACAGAGTGAAGTACAGTGGCGTGAGTGCGGCCGCCTAAAGATGCACCTATCTCCGACAGTGAACACTCCGTGTGCTTCTTGCCTAAATACGATGCCATGTGACGGGCCAACATTACCTCACGGGAACGAGTCTCAGAGCAGATGGCTTTGTCTTGAATATTGAAAAACGATGCAACCGTATCAATTACTTCAGACATCGACAAAGACTTCGGACGAATCTCTACAATGTGACTCAATACACTCTCTGCCAATTGCATGTCGATTTCGTGGTCAACCAAGGTCGAATATGCCAACAAAGATGCTGAAACACCTTCCAAATCGCGAATAGACTCGCGCACATTGGCTGCAATGAAATCGATTATATCATCACTCAACATAATGCCGTCGCGACGTAACTTGGAGCACAAAATATCGCGACGCAACTGATAATCCGGACGCAAAATCTCTGCCGACAAACCCCACTTGAAGCGAGTAAGCAGACGATCTTCAAGGTCCTTCAACTCCAACGGTGAACGATCCGACGTCAAAATCAACTGCTTGTGAGATTGATGCAGATAGTTGAAAATGTGGAAAAATGTGTCCTGAGTACCTTTGGACGTAAAATACTGAATATCATCCACTATCAAAACATCCACTTGCTGATAAAAATTCAGAAAATCAGGAACACGATTCTCCTGCGTTGCTGCCATGTACTGCAACTTAAACGTGTTAGCAGACACATACAACACACGCTTACTCGGATCATTCGCCAAAACTTGATTACCAATAGCATTTGCCAAGTGCGTCTTACCAACACCGCTGCCTCCATAGATAAACAGCGGATTGAATGCATTATTGCCCGGCTGTCTGGCAATCGTTAAACCTGCCACACGCGCGAGTTTATTAGGTTCGCCCGCGATAAAGGTATCAAACGTATAGGCCTCATTCAACTGCGTGTCAAAAGTCTCACGAGGTTCGCGAACGACGTCATTCGCTACCATCGGCTTCGATTGACTGCTACCCGGAGAAGGAATCGTCGAACCTGCACCGGATACAGAATCTATAATCACACGATAAGCCAAACGAGTGGAATTGCCAAACACGCGACGTATCGCAGAGGAGAGCAAAGAGATATAATTCTCTTCTATATACTCCACTACGAACTCCGAATTAACCTGTAACGTCAGAACATTGTCTTCATAACTCAACGGCAAAATCGGCGCAAACCACGTCTGGTATGCACTAGATGTCAGATTGTCGTGAAGCAAGAGCTGACATTGTTGCCATTTTTGAGTTAATTCTGTCACAAAATTACAGTTTTAAAAGTCGTCTAAGTGTTATCTGTCAAACAGTCAGCGATATACGATTTGAGCGCAAAAAAAATTTGGCCTTTTACCGCCGAAATCGAGTGCAAAAGTACTGCTTTTTTTTGAACTGACAAAATTTTTAAACAAAGAAAAACTGCCTATTTTTGTTTTATGCTAATAATCAGCAAGTTAAAAATTACAACCTGATAATCAGCAAGTTACAAAGACACATTTCGCGTAAATCATTTATTTACACTGCAACATTAACGTAACAAACTAGGACAAAAAACACCCTAACTTGCGTAAAATTAGTCACTTCAAAATAAAATGATTATTTTTCGTTATTTAGACAGAGGCAAAATAACAAAAACTTGACTTTTTTACTTCTTTTTTGACTTTTTTGCCTTGTCACTTTTATCCTTTCCACCAAACAGCGAAAAATGAACATAACGACGAGGATTTTTCTTCAAGTCAACCAGCAACGAATCCGCAGATTGAACCGTCGAATTGATATTCACATATAACGTCTTGTCGTTCAAAAGCATACCCAATGTGCCATCCGTCGAACGAGCTTCAGACAAAAGCACATTCACCTGATTCACAGCCTCGTCAACTCGAGCAACCGTCGCCTTCAAATCTGCATCACGCAAATCGTGAGAAATAACCTCAATATTAGCCAAAGTAGTATCCAGATTCTCAACGATTCCTGGCACCTTGTTTTGCATCAATTGTTTCAGCTCGAGAGACGATACAGTCAAATCCGCCGACAGCCGATCTATATTCGCTAACGAATGTTTCAAATGATCATCCGATAACTGACTGTTCACATTGTCTATCAGCAACTTAGCTGACACAATCGTGCTATCCAAATCACCCAACAATTCGGCCTGTAGATTATCCATCAAACCCGGTATAATCTGTGTCGGAAGCATATCATTTTCAGTATAGAATGCATCTGTTTTTCCTGACGGCAAACTCAACGAAATAGCACTACCGCCTAACAAACCGTCTGCCACCAAATTCATCGTCGTTCCCTTAGGTAAATCAATATCGCGATTAATCGAAATATGCACTACAAACGAACTGTCACGACGGAAATCATATTCAATAGCGTCAACCTGTCCCACCTTAAATCCGCGTATATACACGGGCGCCTGCTCCGTCAAACCGTTCAACTCAGTGTAAACACCCTGATAATGGTCAACTATCGAAAAGATATTGAATCCTTTCAAAAAATTAAAACCAAAAAACAACACCACGAGACAAATCACGGCCAAAACGCCAACTTTTATCTCTCTCAAATGCTTGATTTTCATATATACATCTTATAATTTAATTACAAAACATCCGGGGAAGCGAAGATTCAACTGATGTTGTAAACGCGTCACTTCCTCACGACTTGTCGTCGCGCCGTAATAATACTTATACCAGTCGCCCGACTTGATATACTTGCACCCCTTCAAGCCGCCAAAACGGGGATCATTCTCCTGCAATTCTTCATGCGACGCAAAAATCTGAACAGCATATAACGTCTTCTGAACAGGCTTTTCATCTTGCGCTTGAACAGGATTGGACTCTACCGTCTCAATTGGCTTACTCTCAGTCACTTGTACCGGCTTAATAGGTTCTTCATATATCCGTAAAACCGTATCAATCTTCAGCCCGGTCGCACGGCGATAAAACGGCCCAAATGCATCACAAATAGTCTGTGCTATCTTCGTTTGACCGGCCTCAGAAGCCATAAACTTCTCCTCTTCAGCGTTCGAAATAAAGCCCATCTCAACCAGCACACTCGGACATGCAGACTTCAACAATACCCAAAATGCCGCCTGTCTCACGCCTCTGTCACCGCGCTTGGCACCCGCAAACTGCTGCTGCAACAAAGACGCATAATTCAAACTCTGGTCTAAGTACTGGTTCTGCATCAACTCGAACATAATATACGAATCTATCGAATTCGGGTCAAAACCATGATATTTAGTCTTATAATCGCTCTCCAACTTAATCACGGCATTCTCACGCATCGCAACGTCCAAATTACGTTCCAACTTATCCGTCCCCAAAACAAATGTCTCCGCTCCGCGAGCAGACGGAATAGGCGACGCGTTCGTGTGTACGCAAATAAATAGGTTCGCGTTGTTCTTGTTCACAAAATCCGCACGCTTCTGCAACGGAATAAAAACATCTGTCTCACGCGTATACAATACCTCCACTTCGGGATACGCTTGCTTTATCATCTGACCCGCAAGCAACGCAACAGAAAGATTTAAATCCTTCTCCTGAGTAATATGACCTATCGCACCGGGATCCGTTCCACCATGACCGGCATCTATTACAACCACAAAAGGACGGTCACCGGGCACTTTGTTCGCAGCATCCAAAATAACCGCAAACAAACCCAATAGTACTATCAAAAAACCTACTTTTAAGCGCATATTACCAATTTTACCTCGCAAAAGTACAACAATTTATTTAACTACGCAAATTTTATACCACTTTTTCACGTTTTTTATAAAAAACGAAGAAAAATACGAAAAAATGTAGCTAACACTTGCATACATACAAAAAAAGCAGTAACTTTGCGCGCTTTTTTAAGTGATTTTGAATAAAAACCATGCAGAATGTAACTTTTACTAAACAAGAAGAGCAACGAATCCAACAGGAATTCGACATCCTGGTGGACGTGTACGAGAAATCGCCACACCGCCAGAATACCGAACTTATCAAACGCGCTTTCCTCTTCGCAAAACAGGCTCACAACGGAGTAAGAAGACTCTCCGGTGAACCTTACATCCTGCATCCTATCGCGGTCGCACAAATCGTCGTCAAAGAAATCGGACTCGGTTCAACGTCCGTCTGCGCTGCTCTGCTTCACGACGTAGTCGAAGATACGGAATATACCGTCGAAGATATCCAGGGACTCTTCGGAGACAAAATCGCACATATCGTCGACGGACTCACTAAAATCAGTGGAGGCGTCTTCGGAGACCAGGCAAGCGAACAGGCAGAAAACTTCCGAAAACTACTACTCACTATGTCCGACGATATCCGAGTAGTACTCATAAAAATCGCCGACAGACTGCATAACATGCGTACACTCTCCGCACAACCTAAAGACAAACAATACAAAATCGCCGGAGAAACACTATACATCTACGCACCGCTTGCACATCGACTCGGACTCTTCCCTATCAAATCCGAACTCGAAAACCTCAGCTTCAAATACGAACATCCCGATACCTACAAGGAAATAGAGGAGAAACTTGCAGCCATTCGTGAACACCAACTCGAGGACTTTAAAACTTTCTCACAACCTATCAAGGACAAACTCAAATCAATGGGATACGAGTTCACAATGAAAGCACGTATCAAGTCCGTCTATTCCATTTACAAAAAAATGAAAGACAAAGGTATCCCATTCGAGGATGTCTACGACCTGATGGCGGTGAGAATCATCTTCACACCACACGAAGGACTGCCTGAGAAAGACCAGTGCTGGATGATCTACTCGGCCATCACAGAAATCTATCGTCCGCATCCCGAACGAATACGCGACTGGATTTCAACACCCAAAGCCAACGGATACGAAGCGCTACACATTACGGTCATGGCATCAAACGGACAATGGATCGAAGTCCAGATAAGAACCAACCGAATGCACGAGATCGCAGAACGAGGACTCGCAGCACATTGGAAATACAAAGCAAACGAACGAGGAGAAAACGAACTCGATAAATGGCTCAGAACCATCAAAGAAATTCTCGATAACCCAGAACCAAACGCTATCGAGTTCCTGGACACATTCAAGCTAAACCTCTTTGCACACGAGGTCTTCGTCTTCACACCTGGCGGAGAAATCAAAACCATGCCCCAAGGTGCTACAGCGCTGGATCTCGCTTTCCACCTACATACACAACTCGGAGAACATTGCATTGGCGCAAAAATCAATCGCGAACTACAACCAATGTCATATGTCCTCAAAGGAGGAGATCAAGTGGAAATACTCACATCATCCTCTCAACATCCACAACCCGACTGGCTCAATATGGTCACTACGGCCAAAGCACAAACGGCCCTCAGACAATACTTCCGACGAGAGGAAAGAGCACAAATCCGAAAAGGAGAAAAACTCTTCAACGACGCACTCGTTATGTACAACGCTACAGAGCAACACGATACCGCTCTGCAACGAACACTGAACTACTACCACCTCACGCTACCAGCTGAACTCTTCCTGAAAATAGGACAAGGATACATACAACTCGACAATCTACAACAAGTCATCTTCCCGAAGAAAAAAAGCCTCTGGAAACGACTTAACCCGTTCAGCTCAAATAACGATCCCGCTGAACAACCTGTCAACACAACAGACAGCGAACCAACAGCAAAAACCAAAATACGCAAAATCATCCTAACCGACGAGGGACTGGGCAAACAATACGTACTCTGCGACTGCTGCCATCCCATCCCAGGGGACGAAGTATTCGGATTCCTTGACGATAAAGGACTTGTACACATTCACATTACCGATTGTCCTGTCGCACTCAAAATCAAATCCGAACAAGGAAAAAAACTATGTGAAGCCAACTGGAACACACATCGAGTACAGTCATTCGTCGAACGAATCGCCATCAGAGGTATCGATAAATTCGGAGTACTATCCAAACTCCTCGCAGTCGTTACTACCGAATTCCATATCAACCTCAGACTCATTCACCTCGAGTCCGAAGACGGCATCTTCCACGGAGAAATGGAACTATACGTCTATGACCGTAAAGAACTGCAGGAACTATTCAAAGCACTCGTACAAATGCCCGACATAGTCTCCGCAACACGCATAACCAAACCACAAAATATCCCGCAAGAAACCCGGTAACATAAGGTGATTAAAGGGTGATTAAAGGGTGATTAAAAGGTGATTAACCAGTTAAAATGCGAAATAACAACTAATTAACTATAACAAAACAACAATGAAAAAGGTATTATCAATCCTCACGCTTGCACTTTGTGCAACAATGATGATGGCACAAGAACCTGTCATCACTTTCCAAAAAACCGAACACGACTTCGGTAAAATCAACGAAGCAGATGGTCGAGTAACCACTATCTTCGAGTTCAAAAACGAAGGAATGTCCACTCTCATCCTTTCAAACGTAAGAGCTTCATGCGGATGTACTACACCAAAATGGACACGCGAACCTATCGAACCTGGACAAACAGGACAAATAACCGTTACATATAACCCTAACGGAAGACCGGGAAGATTCCAGAAAACCGTCACCATAACATCCAATGCCAAAGAGCCGACCACAAGAATCTATATCAAAGGTGAAGTAATCCCGAAACCAGCTAAACCAGTTAACAACTATCCTATCCAAATGGGTGAACTGAGCCTCAAAACTAAAAACATCAACTTCGGAACCATCAAGAAAGGACAGAAACTGCAACGCGAAATCGAGTACGCTAACCATACCGACCACGAACTGACCGTCGAATTGGCTACGCTCGTAGAAGATAACTACATCATCTCGCAGACTTCACTCCAGAAAATACAACCGCAACAAACCGGTAAGTTCATCTTCATCTTTGATGCCGCAATCTGCAAAACCTATGGTCCTATCAATACCACAGCTCTCGTAGTCGTAAACGGCAAACAAATCAAGTCTGAAGAATACAAACTCTACCTCAAAGCAGATGTCGAAGAAGACTTCTCACAACTCTCTGTGGAACAACGCCAACAAGCGCCTATCCTCAAAACCGTGGAAGGTATCGACTTGGGCATTATCCCTGCAGGAAAGAGAACCAAATACACCTTTGCTGCACAAAATATCGGCGTGAACCCATTAATCATCCATCGCGTTTATTCTGCAAACGAGTTCATTACCGCTAATGCTCCTAAAGGTGGCATCAAATCAGGTAAGAAAGCTTCCATCGTAATCGACCTCAATGCCTTTATGGATGGAGAACCGATGCCGGCTGGCGCATACTCGCGCGAGATAGTTATCATCTCCAACGACCCGAACAAACCAAAGAAACATATTAACATCGCTTGGGAGATCCAATAATGGAACATCCGGAGAACGACAAACAATACAAAGGACTAACCGTTAACCAAGGAGTGCAGAACCTGCCTTCTGTTAACCCGTACGCAACTTTCCGAAGATGCAAACGCTCTCTGTCCGCGGAAGAATACTTCCACGGAATCAGAAACGGAGATATTGCCATCCTCGGACAAGCTGTTACACTCGTCGAGTCAAACTTGCCATCAGACCAAGTTATCGCACAGAAAGTGATAGAACTCTGTCTGCCGTTTGCAGGAAACTCAATCAGAGTCGGTATCACAGGAGTACCGGGAGCCGGCAAATCCACTTTCATTGAAGCACTCGGCACAGAACTGTGCCAAGCCGGCAAACATCTTGCCGTCCTTGCTATCGATCCTTCTTCGGAGAAATCAAAAGGAAGTATCCTCGGAGATAAAACCCGAATGAACGAGCTTTCAACACAAGCCAACGCTTTCATTCGCCCTTCTCCATCTGCCGGATCACTCGGTGGAGTGGCGCGTAAAACAAGAGAAACTATCGTCCTATGCGAGGCAGCAGGATTTGATACAATCTTCATCGAAACCGTAGGAGTCGGACAAAGTGAAACGGCTGCACACTCAATGGTCGATTACTTCCTACTCCTGCAAGTAACCGGTACCGGTGACGAACTGCAAGGTATCAAACGAGGTATCATGGAAATGGCCGACGGAATAGCTATCAATAAATGCGATGGAAATAACATTGAACGCGCACGCGCAGCTCGCGTAAGCTTCAAAAACGCACTAATGCTCTTCCCGCCTTCCGAATCAGGATGGACACCGGAAGTGATATGCTGCTCATCAATCGACCACTCAGGAGTACAAGACGTCTGGAAAAATATCGAAGACTATATCTCCTTTACCAAAAAGAACGGATACTTCGAACGCCATCGAACCGAGCAATCCAAATACTGGATGTACGAAACCATCAATGCAGCTCTGCTCAATGGGTTCTACCAGAACACAGACATGGAAAAACTCATCGGAAAAGCAGAAAAACAAGTATTGAATAACGAAATATCAAGCTTCATAGCAGCTCATAACTTATTAGATGCCTACAACAAGAAAAAATAGTCAAGCACCAAAAGTCGGACCTAACGACCTCGGTAAGTTGCCGCCACAAGCGCCCGAATTGGAAGACTCCGTTATTGGTGCGCTCATGATCGAGAAGGAAGCATATGCTACCGTTGCCGACTTGCTGCGTCCCGAATCTTTCTATAAGGACAAGAATAGACTTGTCTTTGAAGCCATTCGCGCACTGGCCGCTAAGGACGAACCGATTGATGCACTCTCCGTCGTTGAGAAACTTAAATCTCAGGGAACACTCACGCAAGCCGGAGGAGCTTCTTACATAAGTGATCTCACACGCAAAGTAGCTTCAACAGCTCACTTGCATTACCACGCACAGATTGTCGCGCAGAAAGCTACAGCACGTGACCTCATCTCGCTTGCAGCACAGTTGGAAGAAAATGCATACGATGAGACACAAGATGTGGACGAACTCATGCAACAAGCAGAAGCCGGTGTCTTCGAAATCAGCCAACGCGCACAGAAACGTGACGTTACACAAATTGACCCGGTTATCTCCGAAGCTTTTGACCGCATGCGTAAAGCATCCAAAAACGAAGGAAATATCTCCGGCGTTCCTTCAGGCTTCCACGACTTGGATAAGATAACTTCCGGCTGGCAAGCTTCTGACCTTATCATTATCGCAGCACGTCCTGCCATGGGTAAAACAGCGTTCGTGCTATCTATGGCGAAAAATATTGCCGTTAACTACAATATCCCTGTAGCGATGTTCTCACTTGAGATGTCGAACGTACAACTCGTCAACCGTCTCATCATGAACGTCTGCGAAATCGAAGGTGATAAAGTTAAAAACGGCAAACTCTCCGCTTCCGAGTGGTCACAACTCGAACATAAAATTATCGAACTGCGCGGAGCACCAATTTACGTGGACGACACACCTAGTCTTTCCGTATTCGAACTTCGTTCCAAAGCGCGCAAACTTGTCCGTGAGCATAAAGTAAAACTGATCATCATCGACTATTTGCAACTCATGAACGCTTCTGGAATGACCTTCGGTAGCCGAGAGCAAGAAATAAGTATCATCTCGCGTAACCTCAAACAACTGGCAAAAGAATTGGATATTCCGATTATTGCACTCTCCCAGTTGAACCGTAACGTCGAGTCTCGGACCGGCGTTGAAGGTAAAACACCACAACTCAGTGATCTGCGTGAATCAGGTGCTATCGAACAAGATGCCGATATGGTTTGCTTCATCCATAGACCGGAATACTACCATCTCTATACCGACGATAAATCAGGTAAAGACTTGCGCGGTTTAGGACAAATTATCGTAGCTAAGCATCGTAATGGTGCTACCGATTCAATATGGCTACGCTTCCGTTCTAAGTTCGCTAAGTTCCAAAACGAAGACGAGACTTTTGATGACGATATGCCACCATTACCCGCTCCGGGAGAAGTAACCATTCAATCGCGAATGAATGACGATACACCATTTTAATATATAAGGAATATATACAATATGTTACAAAGAACAGTTATCATAGATGCTCTCAAGAGCAAGAAATTTAACGAACCGATTAACGTCCGTGGTTGGGTGCGTAGTCGTCGCGGTAATAACGCCGTGAACTTTATCGCATTAAACGACGGCTCTACTATCAAGAATATACAAATCGTTGTGGACTTGGCAAAGTTCCCGGAAGAACAACTCAAACCCGTTACTACCGGTTCTTGTATCTCCGCAACGGGTATCCTCGTGCCATCACAAGGCGCCGGACAGGATATCGAAATCCAACTGACTGAACTTGAAGTCTATGGCACAGCAGATCCTGAACAATATCCACTGCAGAAAAAGGGTCTCTCCATGGAGTTCCTGCGCACCATTGCTCATCTGCGGCCGCGTACCAATACTTTTGGAGCTGTATTCCGCATCCGTCATAACATGGCAATGGCTATTCACACCTATTTCCATCAACACGGATATTTTTATTTCCACACACCGCTCATCACGGCTTCTGATTGCGAGGGAGCAGGACAGATGTTCCAAGTTACTACCAAAAACCTCTATAACCTCAAAAAGGATGAGAATGGACAGATTGATTACTCCGACGACTTCTTTGGCAAAGAAGCAGCACTAACCGTAAGCGGACAACTCGAAGGCGAACTCGGAGCTATGGCTCTCGGTAAAATCTACACATTCGGCCCTACTTTCCGTGCTGAAAACTCCAATACACCACGACATCTGGCGGAGTTCTGGATGATTGAACCTGAAATAGCATTTATCCAAAAAGACGAACTCATGGATCTCGAGGAGGATTTCATTAAGTTCTGTGTCAAGTGGGCTTTGGATAACTGCATGGACGACCTACTTTTCCTTAACCAATTCGTGGACAAAGGTCTCATAGAACGCCTCAAATCCGTCGTTGATACAGAGTTTGTTCGTCTGCCATATACTCAGGGTGTTGAGATCCTGCAAGAAGCCATTAAGAACGGCAAGAAATTCGAGTTCCCATGCAATTGGGGTGATGATTTGGCTTCCGAGCACGAGCGCTATCTTGTTGAAGAGCACTTCAAAAAACCGGTTATCATGACCGACTACCCGAAGGAAATCAAAGCCTTCTACATGAAGATTAATGACGACAATAAAACCGTTCAAGGAACAGACGTGCTCTTCCCGCAAATAGGTGAAATCATTGGTGGTTCCGTCCGCGAAGAGTCTCTCGATAAACTCAATGCTGAGATAGAACGTCGAAATATCCCGATGAAAGATATGTGGTGGTATCTCGATACACGCCGCTTTGGAGCTGCTCCTCACGCAGGATTCGGATTAGGTTTCGAGCGTCTCATGCTCTTCGTAACGGGTATGCAGAATATTCGCGACGTTATCCCTTTCCCGCGCACACCAAAAACAGCAGAATTCTAAGAAACAACAAAAACAATATGAAATTAACTTTAGTATTAACCAAAAAATCAAGATTTATGCGAAAAACACTCTTAACCTTACTGGTTGGCAGTTTGGCGATTTTCGCATCAGCACAAACCTCTCTAAAGGGAAAACTGATCGACGAATCGACTTCGCAACCGATTGCAGGAGCTACAGTAACTCTTGCAAATCAGAACGTCTCCACCACTACTAATGCGGTCGGAGAGTTCACGCTCTTCTATCTCGATGCAATGGACGAAGAAGTTATCATCGAAGCGGAGGGCTACAATGGCACCATTGAGCTTATTCAGCTTAATGCGGACCAAGTGAATGAAATGGATCCGGTGAAAATGTCCGTGGACATTGCTAAGGAGACTAAAGACGAGGTGCTAATCAACATCGCCGATGAAGACCTCAACGACGATGAAGGTAAATCACAAGCGCAAGCTTCAGCAACTTCTGCAAGTACCGATGTCTTCACAGCTACCACTTCGTTCGCATGGTCTTCAGCACGTTACCGCAATCGTGGTTACAACCAAACAGAGGAAACCTACTACATCAATGGTCTTTCTTTCAACACGGGTGAACGTGGAACATTCTCCTTCTCTTCCATGGGAGGTTTGAACGATGCAAGCCGCTATAAAGAGTCTGTACTGCCCATGGAGGCTACTGACTTCACTTTCGGTGGACTCGGACAATCAACCAACTACCTCATGGATGCAAGTCGTTATGCGCAAGGATGGAAAGTTAGCGCTGCCGGTACAAACCGCAACTACAAAGCTGCCGTTCGTGCTTCATACGCTTCAGGCCCACTCAAAAACGGATGGTCGTTCATCGGACAATTAGCATTCCGTTTCTCACCCTACACCACACAGAAAGGTATCATCGGTGAAGGTATCAACTACTATTCACTTGGTTACTTCTTCGGAGCTGACAAAACTTGGGAAAATGGCAATCACCTCTCTCTCGTTACTTTCGGTGCTCCTACAATGCGTGGACAATCAGGTGCCGTAACACAAGAAGTTTATGACTTGACAGGTACGAACAACTACAACCCATATTGGGGCTATCAGAATGGTCACATCCGCAACTCACGTATCGTCAAAGCTTTTGACCCAACCGTTATCGCTGCGTTCGATCTCAACATCAACGAGAACAACAAAATGAAGTTTGCTTTGGGCGGACACTATTCATTCTACTCTAATTCAGCTATCAACTTCTACAATGCTCCGGATCCAAGACCGGACTACTATCGTAACTTGCCTTCCTTCCTTTGGGATGGACAAATCGTGAATAGCAACTCCGAGCAACTATATGCTACGGATGGCACACACTATCCTTATGGTAATTTCATCGGAGCTGACATGAACGGCGTTGCTCTCGGACAAGGATTCATTGGCAATGACGGTAAAGTCGTTGGTCCTTCTGTGGATGCTAAATCATACAACAACCTCGTCGATCGCTGGAAAAATCGCGACGATAAAACCACGCAAATTGATTGGGATGCTCTCTATGCTGCCAACTACGCAAACAACCACAATACAGGCTTGCTCGCTAACACAGCACGCTATTTCGTAGAGCGCAGAAATAACGATATCTATGAGGCCATGGCTTCCGTTAAGTGGTTCAACACTTCAGTTGACCATCTTAAAATGACACTCGCTATCGACCTCAAGCATTCAACCGGCGTGCACTACAAAACTATGGACGACTTGCTCGGTGCTAACCAATGGATTGATATAGACCCGTTCGCTGACCGTGATATTAAAGAGTTGGCTACTAACATCAGCATGCCGCAATCCGAAATGGAGAAAGTTAAACTTAACGACCTCGCTAAGCCGGCTGCTGTTATTAATAAAACAGGACAAGTATTCGGTTATGATTATAACATCAACATTGAGAATGCGAAACTATGGTACCAGAACCAATGGACATTCAATGACATTGATTTCTATTATGCATTGCAACTGACCTATTCCGCATTCCAACGTTCAACAAACATGCTGAACGGACGTGCTTGGTATCTGGCTACACTCAATCCGGAGGATGCTAAACTCTATCTCGGTAATAAAGCCGATGCTATCATGGCTGTTACGGACGACAACTATCAAGGCCTCGCTAAATCCGTAGGCGCTTACCACCAATTTTTCGATCCGGCATTCAAGATTGGATTTACATACAAAATTAACGGACGTAACCGTATTAAATTCAATGCTTTGGCTGAAACAAGAGCTCCTCTCGCGCGCAACGCGTACCTTTCTCAACGCGTACACGATCGCGCGGTTGACGTTATCTACAGACACGATAATGCGAAAAACTTGAAAGACTTCTACGCTGCCTCAGAGAAAGTCGTTGGGGGTGACCTTACTTACGAATTCAACTATCCTATCGTTCGTGGTCGTATCACAGCCTTCTATTCTCGATTCTGGGACGGCACTGAACTCAACGGATACTACGACGATGAAGTACGTACTTTCGTTAACCAAGCTATCTCCGGCATAAACAAACGCCACTGTGGTATCGAAGCTGCTGCTGCATTCAAACTCGGCACATACTTCACACTCACACCGGCACTCTCTGTCGGAGATTATCGATACACAAGCAATGCTTTCTCTGTAACTTCTGCTGAGAACGGTATGGAACTCGGTAAGAATCCTATCACCAACGCTCCTATTTATGAGTCACGTGATACCGTCCTCTATAAAGGAGTACGGGTCGCTTCTGGACCACAAGTCAACGCAAGCTTGAAACTCAGCTTCTTCCACCCGAAAATGTGGTTTGCTGACGTAACGATTAGCTACTACGACCATAACTTCCTCAACGTTGCACCTGCAAGACGTATGAAGGGTCTCTACACAGGAGAACGTGCCGACGGAACTATTGTAAATGGTGGTTACAACCAAATTTACCTCAACAATGGTTATAGCGTCGATGTTCGTGCTAAAGACGAAAACGGAAATCTCATCACAGATGCTAATGGAAAATACGAACTCCAATATCCGTATAACATGCTCGACCAACAAGAGACACTGACAGCTAATCAAATTTGGAATAGATTCATGATTGACTTCAGCGTTGGTAAACTCATTTACCTCCCGAACCGCCAATCACTCTCTATCAACCTCTCTGTTAACAATATAGGTCATAACCTCCACTTCAAAACAGGCGGTTATCAACAAGCTCGTTTGCCACGTGCTACACGTCAGCAAATTCCTGATGGTGAAAACTCTACCATCACGGCTAACACATGGAAGTTCCCTGCTAAGTACTACTACGCATGGGGACCAAACCTCTACTGCACAATTACTTACAAATTCTAATTGGAGGATACAAACATGAAACGTAATAATATCATTTACTTCGCTTTTAGTGTTATCGCAGCACTCGCGATTACAGCTTGTACTCCTAATGCTCCGTCTGAGGAATCGTGCTATTTCAACGATGAACAAGTAGCACAATGGATTGCTGACGGACAGGTATATAACCTCAATGACTTTGTGGATAAGTACATGACAGAAACAGGTGACTACGATAACTATCGTACACGTTCGTACTATTCCAACAAAGTGGATGGAAAGGACACTACTATCTTCCTCTTCTCCATCAACGATATTCCTGCGGATGGTCCTGGTATCTATATCCGCGGACGTATTGCTACCGATGACTACGGAGGAAACTTCTACAAATCACTTGTCCTGCAACAAATCGTCGATGGAGAGCAACAAACACTTCGTCTCTCTGTAGATATGGGTTCCGCAAGCGGACTCTACCAGAAAGGTCAAGAAGTCATCATCCGGTGTAACGGACTCTCTATCGGACGTTATGCTAACCAACCGCAACTCTGTGTGCCTTCGTACAATAACAACATCTACGCACACAGCGCCAACGCAAAAATCGGTTGGGCTCCAGGACGTATCCCGGCTCCTCGATTCAGAGAAGTTTGCAAACTCATTGGCAGACCTGACGCTTCGCAACTCTTGTACGAAGAGATGTCTCTGCCTGACCTGTACACCAAATATCTGAGTACATTCAAAATGAACACATGGGCAGATATCAAGAAGATTCGTCAAATTGATGGTCATCTCGTACGCATTACGGGAGTTTGCTTCACGGGTTCATTCGATGACCAAGGATCTACCGAAAACTGCGTGCCGTACGAACCCGCTACTGACTCTACCGCAGCTAAGGGCGATCCTACCGTTGATGGCTCGAATGCATATGTATTCGCTCCTTCTACCGGTAACGTCGGTTATCCGCAATCACGCTATATTAGAGGTGGTTCCAAGCTCTTGCTTGTTTCTGCTTCCGAATATGCAAAATATGCGCACTTCTATCTCCCGCCGAAGAAATATGTCGGATACGTACAAGGTGTACTCGGATATTATCTCGATCAACCGCCTACGGAGAATTATCCGCTTTCAACTGCAAAATGGTCTGTCGCACCTAACAATCTGCAAGAGGATATCCTGCCGGATTGCCAGAATGCAGAAGATGAGGCTAAGCGTTGGGTTCCGCAAGAATGGGTCAATGGTGTGCCGCAAGACATGAGCGACTATTAATCAATATCTGTCACT
This sequence comes from Paludibacteraceae bacterium, assembly GCA_016295035.1. GTDB lineage: Bacteria > Bacteroidota > Bacteroidia > Bacteroidales > Paludibacteraceae > Colicola. Next base: position 1,311 of record JAEDLW010000015.1, on the reverse strand, counting down.
ATAACTAATGACATGGCTTGATATAGTCATACTGCTCCCACTTCTCATCGGCCTCGTCAGAGGTACGATGAGAGGTCTGATAACCGAGATCATCGCTATCGCGGCGGTGATTCTCGGTTTCATCGGAGCAAAAATATGGGGAAAAGTCTTCTCCGCATGGCTGCTCAATCAGTTCACTTGGCCACAACCAGTCTGCGATGCTATTGCATATGCCCTACTCTTCTTAGGCATTGCCGTTGCGCTTAATATCGTCGGACGATTATTGTCCAAACTGCTCAAAGCCATCAAACTCGCCTGGGTTAATAGACTACTCGGCGCAACATTTGGAGTAATCAAATGGGGACTTATAGTCCTTGCCATTGTCTTCTGCGTCAACAAACTCGACGAGCAGTTCAAATTCCTACAACCTGAACTCAAAAAACAATCCATCATCTACCCAGAAGCCGTCAAACTCGCTGACCAAGCCCTTGATTACGTCAAGAACTCTTCCCTATAGTCCCAAAATTTCTGGACTATTATTGTACTATTATTGGACTATTACTGCACTATTAAGCTGAGAGTAACGGAAGACAAATAGGATTCTATGTTAGTTTATTTAAGTCTCGGAGCAAATCTCGGTAACCGCGAACAAACAATCGACAAGGCAGTTCAACTCCTTTTCGAGCAAATAGGTCCGCTTATCAAGCGTTCCTCATTTTATTATTCCAAACCTTGGGGATTTAACTCACCTAACGATTTCTGCAACATCTGTGCCTCATTCAAAACAGAACTCACACCTCTTAACCTACTCCACACTACCCAATCTATCGAACGGCAACTCGGCCGCACACATAAAACACAAATTACCAATTACGCCGATCGCCCCATTGACATTGACATAATTCGCGCTTTTGACGACAACGGAACAGAAATCAAATGTCAAATCTCAAATGACAAATCTCCAATCTTAAATCTCAAATCACCAATGAGCAGCCCCCCGTTGCTCTCCCTTCCACATCCTTTATGGCAGCAAAGAGACTTCGTCAAAGTCCCTTTGGAAGAAATAATGCAGTAGTTTTGCATTTTTTTGCCAAAAAATTTGTGTATTCCAAATAAAAGCAGTACTTTTGCAGCCGCTTTCGAAAGTTGAAGTTAGACGGAGTCCTTGTGGGCCCACGAAAATTTTAATTTTGGGGAGAGCGAGAACACGGCGCGAATTCATATGAGCGAAGTAGTCGCGAATCGTATTGAGCCGTAGTTCGCGCAACATGGTGGTTTTAGCTCAGTTGGCAGAGCATCGGATTGTGGTTCCGAGTGTCGTGGGGAGCTTAA
>JAEDLW010000065.1:0-7451 GCA_016295035.1 Paludibacteraceae bacterium | reverse complement strand
TAAGCATAAAATACCCCAAAAGTTTTTTGTTCAACTTTTGGGGTTCATTACAAAATATCGGGGCTTATTCTTTGTAGCTTAAATGAAAAGCAATTAATCTTCGCCGTTCTTGTCTATACAAGCTTGCTCATTAGCTACGTAACTGGTGACCATGAATAGGTTACAGATTCGCTTGCTTGTTGAGATGCAGTCAGACCAACTTTAGCAGCTGCTGCAACGTGGTACTCGTTTCCCCAAGTGTAAGTTGTAGCGGAAAGACCATTTGAAGTGCACTTTACTTCCCTGCAAATAATACTTTTCAACGTTTAAAATAAGTTGTTTTTATATGTAGTTTGGCTTCTTAGTACCAAAAAATCATGCAAAAGTACACTTTTTTATCAACTATGCAAATATTTTTTGCATAGTTAAATAAATTTATGTAATTTTGCAGGCAGATTGCTAATTTTATACTATATGAAACGTGTATTTTTCCTTTCAGCGCTTCTCACGCTTACAATCGGTGCTTTTGCTACGCAATACACCACCTATCTGGATTATATTGCTAAATGGAAAAAGACTGCTATGCAACATCAGCAGGAGTATGGTGTTCCTGCCTCTATTACGCTGGCCCAGGGATTACTTGAGTCCGGTGCAGGTCAGTCCGAATTGGCTACTGAGGCTAATAACCACTTCGGTATTAAGTGTACGTCAGATTGGATGGGCGATGTCTATCGCCATGACGACGACCGCAAGGCTGAGTGCTTCCGAATGTACAAGGATGCAGAAGAGTCCTTTGTTGACCATGCGCTCTTTCTCAAGCGTTCACGCTACGAGCGCCTCTTCACTTATTCTGTAACTGATTATCCCGCTTGGGCGCAAGGTCTTAAGGATTGTGGTTACGCCACTGACCCGGCTTATCCTAAAAAACTCATTCGCATCATCGAAGAGTATAAACTCAATGATTATGTCATTGCTGCTAAGGAGAAAGACCCGAATGATCCGGATATTTTGACTCCTCCGGCACTTGCTACGGATAAGAAAAATAACGCTGTTTCTCCGGCCGATAGCGTAGTGGTTATTGAAGCCGCTCCCGTTATCGCTTCTTTCTCTGCAGATCCGGAACCGCCCTACGTGCGTCCGCTCACTGCCAAAGAGGAGAAGGCTGAGTTTTTTGCTCATCATGGCAAAGGTAAATACAACGGCGTGCGCTACACCGTAGCGCGTGAAGGGGATACCTATGCTTCTATGGCCTTCAGTCTCAATGTGCCGGAGCGTGCCCTTCGTGAGAATAATGACGCGCTCGGTCGTGAACTCAAACCTGGTGATCGCGTTTATCTGGCAAAGAAAAAAACGCAAGCTCCAAAAGATAAACTCTATGTGTGGACCAAGCCGGGACAAAGCGTTTGGGAACTGATTCAGAAGGAGGGTATAACAGAGAAATCATTCCGTGAATACAATGGTATTCCGGTTGATGTCCGTACGTTCGAGACACGTCAGCAAGTTGTCTTGCGTAAACCTAAGAATAAATAAAATGCAACGTCACAATGCGCAATCCATAGGAGATTTACTCACCGACTATTTGCGGGAAACTGGACTGGAAAAGCCGCTTCTCGAACGTCAAGTAGTCGAGTTGTGGCCTGAGGTAATGGGCGCCATGGTGGCGCGGCTGACACGCTCTGTTGAACTGAAGAACGGTACATTAATTGTGCATATTAGTTCCGCTGCACTGAAAGCACAACTCTTTGAGTGCCGACATCAGTTGGTCGATAAAATAAATAATGCGGTCGGAGCGCAAGTGATAGACAATGTCAGACTATTAGGATAACTATGACATATCCCGCTAACATAGAGCAAAAGATTGACTTTCCGGTCATCCGAGAGCAACTGCACAAAGCCTGCTCTTCGGCACTTGGTCGGCGGGAGGTGGATGATATGGAGTTCCTCACTGACTATCAGGCTATTCTCCATCGCTTACGCGAAGCCGAAGAGATGGTACATGTTTTGTCCGATGCATCGCTCAATTTTCCACGTGGTGAAATCAACGATTTGCGCGAGTCCTTGAATCGTGTGCGCATAGAAGGACTGTATATGGACGAAACTGAACTCTTCCAATTGCGTAAATCCATAGACTATGCAGCGCAATTAGAACGTTTCTTTTTAGGGCTGGATCCGGTACGTTTTCCGCAACTGCGCACTTTCCCAACGAGGCATTTGCATAACCTTTCAGGTGAAACGACCGCTTCAATATTGCAGCCTTTGATTAGCGTTATTGACAAAGCTATAGACCCCTTTGGACAACTGCGCGACAGCGCTTCGCCTGAGTTGCATCGTATCCGGCGTGAACTCAGTCAGGCACAAGGTGCTGTCTCCGCCTCTATCGCCGCTATTCTCCGTCGCGCACAAGCTGCCGGACTGGTTGATAAAGAGGCTACACCTACCTTACGAGAAGGACGGCTCGTACTACCCATACCAGCTGGCGTAAAAAAGAAAATAGGAGGAATAGTTCATGACGAGTCTGCTACCGGTAAAACTGTCTTTATCGAACCGCAGGAAGTAGTTGTGGCAAATAATCGCATTCGCTCCTTAGAGTCTGAACAGGCGCGCGAACGGCTACGTATATTGCATGAAATAACTGCATTCGTCAGACCACTTATCCCGCAAATTTTACTTACACAAGGCTTTTTGGCTCATGTGGACTTTATCATTGCTAAAGCACTGGTCGCTAAGCGCTTACATGCTATCGCACCACATTTTGTTGACTATCCGATGCTCGATTTGCGGGAGGCTAGACATGCGGTGTTGTATTTACGATTCTCAGAAGAAGGGAAATCTGTGGTTCCTTTAACTATGAAACTCGAAAATGAGGCTAACCGCATACTCGTTATCTCCGGTCCGAATGCCGGCGGTAAGTCAGTCTGTCTTAAAACAGTGGCACTCTGTCAATACATGCTGCAATGTGGTCTGCCCGTGCCGGTAAGTGAGGCGTCCACAATGGGGCTTTTTGACCGACTTATGATTGATATTGGTGATGAGCAGAGTATTGAGGATGACCTGTCAACGTATTCCTCACACTTGCGAAACATGAAAGCCTTCGTTAAGTATGCGGATAATAAGACCCTCTTTCTTATTGATGAGTTTGGTACAGGTACCGAGCCGCTTATAGGTGGCGCAATAGCAGAGTCAGTACTGACAAACCTAAATATGCAAGCGGCTTTTGGAGTCGTCACAACGCACTATACCAACCTCAAGCATTTTGCCGAACAGGCTGAAGGGGTAGTCAATGGAGCCATGCTCTATGACAGAGGACAACTCAAGCCTCTCTTCCAACTCTCTATCGGGCAAGCCGGCTCATCTTTTGCTATTGAAATAGCGAAGCAAACCGGGCTTCCGGATGATATTATTAAGCGTGCTACGGACTTGGTGGGTGAAAAGCATATTGACTATGACAAACAATTGCAGGATATAGCCCGTGATAAGCGGTATTGGGAGAATAAGCGACAGACTATCCGCCAGCGTGAAAAACACTTAGAGGAGAAGATTGCTTATTATGAAAATGAAATAGCCGGTCTCAAAGCCAAGAAAAAAGCGGTCTTGCAGGAGGCTAAGGAAGAAGCTGCCGATATTCTGGCAAAGTCCAATGCCACCATTGAACGCACCATTCGCGAGATCAAAGAGGCCAAGGCGGATAAAACCAAGACACAAGCTGCACGAGCTAAAGTGGAGAAACTAAAACAGCAGGTCGAACCAACAAAAAAAGAACAACCCGCTGCTAAAAATCGCGTCCTACGTGACTTCCGTGAACTCAAACCCATGGCTAAGTCCATGCCGTCATCACAACCGTTTGTGGTGAATACAATTCGCCAACACAAACTCGCCTTTGAGCATACACTTGATATTCGCGGACTCAGAGCCGACGAAGCACTCGAGACCTTTATCGCGTACCTCGACGATGCTATCATGGTCAACGCCGGTACGGTTACTATTCTGCACGGCACAGGTACAGGTGCACTCAAACAGATTGTCAGAGACCATCTCGCGCAACGCAATAAAGACCTGCGTAAACGTAAGGCAACGGAAATCGTCTATCACGACGGTGACCCGGACAGAGGTGGAGCAGGACTCACCATTGTGGAATTATAATGCACATTATATGAAGAAACTATCGCTATTACTGCTTTCTGTGGCTGCTGTGACAGGACTTTTTGCCGCGCAGCAGGATACAACGCGTACGTCCATCTTCCGATCAACCGTTTCAGCAATGGTGGAGTATTCATACAACAAGACTTGGGGACATTTTGCTAACGTGGATGTGCAGGCGCTGATGCCGCTCAATCGCTATGTGGAGTTGAACGTCAACCTGCAGGCTTCGTTCAAAAATGTCTATACCGTAGGCGTCACGCTGCGTCCCAAAGTGGTACTGCCTTATGGTGAACTCTTCTTTGACACAGAGGTCCTTTACAAAGCGGTCCTCAGAAGTAATCAAATGGACTTAGTAGCGGCGCTGTCTTTGGGGTACCGATTCGACTATGCATCCGTGCAAATCGGTTCCTTCGCCCGCTTTATGGAGTCCTATAGCCGTGATTGGCATAGTGAGGAGACCTATCAGGTCGAACCCTTCAATTTGCTATACCGTTTGGAGGTCTATTGCAGGCCACAAACCGAGCGATGGAATATAGGTGTTGCTTTCGCTAACTTCGATGACTATCAGTTTGAGCGTATGTGGCAACCGCTTTTTGAACTCAATGGACGATATGATCCAGCCGATCATTGGCGGGTGCATATCAATGCGCAGTGCAAACCTACTGGAATGTTTCACCTCAATGCAGCCTTCTACGGATTTACGCTCCGTGCCGGCTTCACCTATCGTTTCTAAGCCCTATGAAAAAAATATTCATTATTCATTATTCATTATTCCTCATGCTGCTTGTAACAGCATGCAACCCCAACTACGATATGCCCGGTATGTTTAGCGGTTCGAGTGAACGTGCCGATAAGCGATTGGCTGAGTCAATCGAGTACGACAAAAGAGTAGGGGAAATACATCTTACTGTTCCTGAAAATTATCTCGTCTATGTTGCCACCGACACGCATGTCGATTCAACCACACACCACTGGTCGAAGTTCGTCAACAGCTATAAAACGGATAACAACTGCGCTTTTGCTATTCACCTCGGCGATTTGATTAATGCTAAACATAATTTAGCTCGCTTCTTTGATGCTGCTAAGGTGACACCTAAGGGCTATGTGCCGGGTAAGGACACTATTTTCTATGTCGTCGGTAATCATGACCTCTACTTTAACCAGTGGCCCGAGTATAAATCCTATGTCGGTACATCCACCTATTGGTTTGACACACGCACAGCTGACGGAAAACTACTCGACTTGTATATCTGTTTAGATAGTGGCGAGGGCACATTGGGAGCCGACGGAATAAAGTGGCTCGAAAAGACCCTGAAAGACAAAGCCGAACAGCCATACCGACACCGAATTATTTTGACACATACACACATGTTTAAACAGGATGACTCCCAAGGACACACATCCAACTACTCTATAGAAGAAACCTATGAGATTGCTGCACTGCTTACTAAATACGGCGTCTCCGAGTACTGGAGCGGACACGATCATAGTCGAGAAATAACTACCTATGGTAAAGTCACCTATATCGTCGTTGATGCGCTCGAAGACGCTGTGGACGATGCATTCTATATGATCGCTACAATGTCTTCTTCGATACAGCACAAGTTTGTGAAAATATAAATCAATATTCATTAATCAAAATTATCTTTCCAATGAGTATTTCTTTTTTATATTACTTATGGATGCTCCTTTCCCTCTCTTCTGGGAATCTGGCAGGTACTAATAAAAACCCGATGCGTAACATGGGCGCCGTGCAAATCTATTATTTTTATGACTCACGTATCCCCAGCTCGATTGGTGAAAAGATGTGTGGCCTGACTAAGGACCTCCTGCAAAAGAACTATGCCAATCAGGTGGCGAAAGGCGATATCATCCTCTATGAAATCGACTTGGCTTCGCCTAAGGGGGAAGAGATTGCCCGTAAATGTAATATTACCATCACTGGTTTAGTCCTTGGTCGCCATCTGCGAGTGGTTAACCTTACGCAAAACGGCTATGCCTATGCTAAGTCGGACCCATTGGCGTTCCAGCAGAACCTTGCTTACCATATCAACAAACTCTTACCTCCATCCAAACGACCAAACTAATCGTTAATCATTAAACATTAATCGTTAAACGTTATATGCAACTATCCACTCGAGTATTGAACATCTCCGCCTCACAGTCCCTCGCTATGGCGGCTAAAGCCAAGCAGATGCAAGCGGAAGGTATAGACGTCATTTCCATGTCCTTGGGAGAACCGGATATGGACACGCCTCAGTATGTCCGCCGTGCTGCCCAAGAAGCTATTGATAACCACTGGTCACACTATGGCCCCGTACCAGGTATTCCAGCGCTGCGCGCTGCTATTGCTGATTATCACAACCGCGAATATCAACAACTCGCCTTAAACATTAACCGCCCAACCTTACACTTTAACCCGGACGAAGTCTTGGTCTCCATCGGTGCCAAAATGGCTATCTTCAATGCCATTCAGGCGGTTATCAACCCCGGTGACGAGGTCGTTATACCTACACCCTCGTGGGTGAGTTATGGCGAAATGGTCAAACTGGCAGAGGGCGTCCCTGTGCACGTAGCTACATCCTTTGACCGGCAATATTGCCTTACACCCTCTCAACTGCGAGCTGCGCTCACGCCTAAATCACGCATGATTATCCTATGCTCGCCCAATAACCCTACCGGTAGCGTCTATTCCTTAGAGCAGATGCAAGCGCTCGTAGATGTCCTGCGTGACTATCCTGAGGTCGTCGTGCTCGCGGACGAAATATATTCGCCGCTCGTCTATGGCTGTCGGCATGTCTCTTTCGCTGCTTTTCCCGAACTGCAAGACCGGCTCATCATCATCAACGGAGTCAGCAAAGCCTTCGCTATGACCGGTTACCGTATCGGCTGGATGCTCTGTAAAGACCGCAACCTCATCGCTGCATGTACGCGCCTGCAAGGCCAGCAACTCACCTGCGCTACTATGGTTGCACAGAAAGCCGCAGAGGCGGCTCTCACAGGACCGCAGGACTCCGTAGAGCAGATGCGACAAGTCTTCGCAGAGCGACGCGAACTCATCTGCCGACTCGCTAAAGACATCCCCGGCTTCCGATTTACCGAACCGCAAGGCGCTTTCTACCTCTTCCCCGATGTCACACAAATAACAAATAACAAATCACAAATAACAAATGCCGACACCTTAGCCGAGTACCTGCTCACCGAAGCTAAGGTCGCTGTCGTCTCAGGCTCCGCCTTCGGATGCCCTGAATGCATACGACTATCATACGCCATCTCTACCGACGAAATCAATGAGGCTATGAAACGTATCAAATATGCCATCGAAAAACTAT
>JAEDLW010000064.1:0-7594 GCA_016295035.1 Paludibacteraceae bacterium | reverse complement strand
AAATAAATATGACTTTTTCACCACTTTCTACAATCTATATAAATATAAACCTTATTTTTTAAAAACAGATTGTATATTATTGTATGTAGAAATGTTGAAAACTTTTACAACTATATAATGCTCAAATAATTACAACTAATTACAGCTGTTGATTATTTATGAAAACTTTCAATAACTCTCGATTTCACCGAGTAATTTACAGTTCGTAATATAAGTTTTCAACAATTGTTTATAACCACTTCTTTAGGCGGAAAATAAGCAGAATTAGTACAACGGATAATACCATTAATCCGAGTGCAAAGAGATAACCTAATCTCCAGTGCAGTTCCGGCATAAAATCAAAGTTCATACCATACAAACTACCAATCAATGTTGGTGGCAGGAAGATGATATTGATGACCGTAAATATCTTAATAATCTTGTTCTGCTCAATGTTTACCAAACCGAGAAACGTATCTTGCAAGTAGTCCAAACGGTCAAAACCAAATCGTGTGTAATCAAAGAGTGAATTTATATCCTTAATCACCATTGTCAGCCGCGGCTGTAATTCCATAGGCATAAAATCGCATTTGAGCAAGTTACTTATTACTCGCTGTTTATCCATGATATTCTGACGAATGATGGTCACTTTTTCCTGCAAGTCCTTGATTTGGATAAGTACATCTTCATCCACATGATCTTTGGCGTTAATTTCATTACTCAATTGCGTAATCATATCTGTAGTATCCTCAATCAAGTCCGCGTCCCTTTCAACTCGCGTCTCCATTAACGCAACCATTACATGAAAACCACTTGGAAAATTACGTGTATTAACGAACATGCGCTTGATTGTTTCATTAAAACTACCTAATTCCTGGTCATGCGAGGTGACAAGTATGTTATTTTTAATAATGAAGTTAACCGGCTCTACCTCAAAATTGGAATGTAGGAAGTTGCTATTGGCTACAATTGAGTCATCCGTTTGAATATAACGGCTGGACATCTCAATTTCTTCCATTTCTTCGTCTTCCTGAATATCAATTTTGAGGAATCCTTCAAGTGTATCCTCGGTTTTATCACTTACGTCAAGCAAATCAATCCAGATAATATCTTTCTTATCCAACTCCTTGAGGGCGTTGATTGTTTTTGCTACACGTATTTTTTCATTGTCTTTATAGAATATTCTCAGTTCTGCCATGGTTCTAAGCGTTTTGTTAGGTTAATAAACTCTTCTACACTTAATTGTTCAGGACGTTTGGTTAATATCTCCGCCAATTCCTCTTTTATACCCGGTTTGTCCAAAAACTCGTGTAAGGAATTACGGAGCTGTTTTCGTCGTTGATTGAAGGATGCCTTGACGATTCGCTTAAACAGTTCTTCGTTGCATCCTAACGACGTTCGCTCATTTCGTCGCAATCGGACTACTGCCGACTTGACTTTTGGCGGAGGATTAAACACATTTTCGTCCACCGTGAACAGATATTCAATATCGTACCACGCTTGTAGTAAGACACTTAGGATACCGTATGCCTTTTTACCCGGCTTTGAAGCTATGCGTTCTGCAACTTCCTTCTGAATCATTCCCGAACAAACTGGAATACGGTCTTTATATTCTAATACTTTGAAAAATATTTGGCTGCTGATGTTGTAGGGATAATTACCTATCACACCAAATTGACCTTCCGGATACAACTGATTCAAATCTAACTTCAAAAAATCTCCTTCAACCAATTTAAGTTCCGGGTACCATTCCTTGAGATAATTAACTGACTCGCGGTCTAATTCAATAGCCGTGAGGTCAATATTAGGATTTTTGAGTAAATACTGCGTAAGAACACCCATTCCAGGTCCAATCTCAAGAACCGGGAAACGAACATCCGATATGGTAGGGTTGATGGTTTCAGCAATCTTCTGGGCGATACAAAGATCCTTCAAGAAGTGCTGACCCAGCGATTTCTTTGCTCGAACTTGTTGCATTTTCTTGATGATAGTCGTCCATAAATTAGTGAATTATTTGTGAGTTTGGATTTTTTGTTGTACCTTTGCAGCCGATTTAGGTGGAAAGGATTTTTATTTCCGGCCGCAAAAGTACTGCTTTTATTTTAATTACACAAGAAAAAATGAATAAAATAGCACTTTTTATAACAAAAATCATAGATTTTCTCTATAAACCGTTCCAAAAACTACTCCCGGAACAGCTTTTTCGCTATGCTGCTTGCGGGGGCGGAAATATGGTTTTAGACTGGGTTTTGTACTTCATTACTTACAATTTTATCATCGGACACGAATTGGTTTACATCCATTTAGGAGCCAATACAATCTGTCTCACGCCGCATATTGCTACTTTGTGTATTGTTTTCCCAATTACCTTACTGACAGGTTTTTGGCTCAATAAATATGTCACTTTCACCCAATCCTCTTTGCATGGAGCAAGACAATTACTGCGCTATACAACAATCGTTTTTCTGAACTTGGCAATTAACTATTTCGGACTCAAACTCTGTGTCGAAGTATGGGGATGGTATCCGACGCCAAGTAAAATGGCAATTACTATTTTCACGGTCATTATCTCTTTCCTCGGACAAAAATACTTCTCTTTCCGGAAGTGAAACGATTTTTCGTTTATATTGTCTTCGCGCTATGGATTGTTCACGTATCTGCAAGCGAACAAGAAATAGATGCGGTTATTGATGATATTTATCGCCAGTTGACCGAAACGGAAACAATCGAGTCCGGCGAACTGCAGGAACAACTGCTGCAATATGCTACAAAGCCTATTGACCTTAATTCAGCTACCGAAAATGACTTGAGACAATTGCGCTTTCTATCCGACACGCAAATAGATGCCATTCTAACCTATGTTTTTAAGCATCCGATGGAATCACTTAATGAACTCGATTTGATTCCTGAACTGCCTACTTATCTTGCTCGAAATCTCAGAGCATTTGTTACGGTGAAACCGAAGAAAAAAGACTATTCAATCCATGCGAAGGACGTTTTCCATTATGCCAATCACGAGATAATTACAAGAGCCGATATTCGCAATATGGAATCCTTTGAAGGCGATCCGGTTTTTGCCCAAGTCAAGTACAAATTCAATTACGATAATCGCGTGCAGTTCGGCGTGAATATTAGTCGTGCTCCTGGAGTAATGGCAACCGATATACGCTATGGTGCTTACTTGCAATTGGATGAAATTGCGCCGCATGTACGTACTATCGTTGCCGGCAATTATCAAGCTTCTTTCGGACAAGGATTAGTGCTGAATACAGGTTTTCACCAAGGCAAAAACAGTTATATCATGACAGTCGGAAACGGCTGTGACGGATTGCGCAAATATACGTCTGCAGGTATTGCTTCTTTGCATGGAGTTGGCACAACACTTACTTTCGGAACGATCACGAAACTCAAAGCCGAATTATCATTTTTATATGGTATGAATAGGGCCAACGATTCCTTGTGGCATCATGTTATTGGTTCAAATATCACATTGAAACACAATAAGTTAGCAGTTGGCATAACGTTTGCTGAACATCTTTATAATGACTCCTTGCGCTACTATCGAAATGTGGCGTATAATCGCAATTATTTTCGCGGAACAAATCAAGCTATCATCGGCGCTAACTTCCGCTATTGCGGTAATTGGTACGATATCTTTGCGGAAGTGGCTGCGGCTCAAAATCTTGCATGGGGCGTTGCTACGCAAGTTGGATGCCGCTTTACGCCCATAAGTGATTTGGGACTTGTTGTTCTCTATCGCTACTATTCTCCGCATTTTGATAATACGCTTGCTTACGCTTTCTCGGAGACAACACGTCTAAATGACGAAAATGGACTATATCTCGGCACAGAAATATCCCTTCTAAAAAATTGGATCTTCCGTGCTTATGGAGATATTTTCCGTTTTTCTGCGCCTAAGTATGGCATCAATTATTCGCCTTCGTTAGGTTATGACGCAATGGGAGAAGCAGATTGGAGATTATCAAATTCTTCCCATTCCATCGGAACAAATATCCGTTTTCGTGCTAAAGAAAAAGCGCATAAATCCACTTTTTCCCTTCGAGCGCGATTTACTTATGATATCGCCGGTTGGTCGTTCCGAACGCAAGCCGATGGAAATATAGTTCGCGATAGCGTGCAAGCCCTTTCTTACGGCTTTTCCGTGACGCAAGATATCAACTATTCATTCGCCAAAGTGCCACTCACGCTCCAATTGCGCCTGCAGGGTTTTGATGCGCGCAAATGGGATAACCGCATTTATGTGCATGAAAATGATGTGCTTTACGCGTGGTCTATTCCCGCGTCTTACGGACAAGGAGGACATTTTTATCTCAATCTCCGATGGCGTATAATTGACCAATTGGCGCTATATCTTAAAGTAAGTGAAACAGTCTATAGCCGCACGTGGGCAACAGAACGAAATATAGCTCAAACCCGCACGGATATTCACCTTCTTTTGCGGGCGTATCTATAAACTTATTTCAGGGAGAAACTGCAACCGATATTCCACATTACCGGATTATTCTTGCCGTTAATTGCATAGTCATGGCTCATGTCGTACGGATTAAGCATGATATGTGCAAACGGACTAACAAACCACATATCCGATAATTGGTGCGTCCAAGTCACTTTCGCGCTTATATTGCACACCGCAAAGTTCCCTTTAAAGCCCGTGTACATACTTTTCCACGGCGTCATTCCCAATCGCGCAACTATGCAAAAATCATGCGGCAACTTGAAGTCATAACCTAACTCAATATACGATGAATACGCGCGTTTTAGCTCGCCGTTCACTAAATATCCATCCCGACCGAATGTCCGCGTGCACCATAAAATCGACAGCGGCAGATTATCACTTACGCGGTAACTGATTCGCCATTCAGACGTCGTGCCGCCACCACCCGGAGCGTGATTGTCGTAGTCGAAGAATCGACTCATTTTACCATCAGGATAATGGTCAAAATAGTACATCTGAATAAAGTAAATATTCAGTCCCCAACGGCTGAATCCGATAGATATATCCACTTCGGGTAGCAGGGACTTGCATTTCCAGTCCTCCGAAGATACGTTCCACCACATATTTAGGTATAATCCTCCGTAACCGATTGTAGCATCGGTCTGAAAACCAAAACCACCGACTTTCATGCCCCGCCAAATATAGTTGCTAATGACGTCAAAATTAAAACCATACATCAACCCCACTTTCTCCTTGTAATCCGGCAACCAGTACTCTTTCGGCTTGCGTTCTACGCCAAAGATTGCACTTGTCATTAGGCTACAAAAAAACAATATAATCAAATGTTTTTTCATGGTCGTGTATGTTTTATTCGGTCGTTTCTATGCTTGCTAAAGCATCCGCTTGATTGCGTCGAGTCGTCACTTTCTTCGTGCTCGTTACGCCCAATTCCTTCAGTCCTTCTACGCGACGCAGCACATTGCCCGTTCCGTCGCTCAACTGATTCATTGCCGTGTCGTAAGTCTTACGGGCGGTATCTAATTGACTACCAAGGCGATTGCACGTATCTACCAACCCCACCACTTTCTCGTACATGCCGTTGGCGGCATCGATAATCTTGCGGCAGTTATCTTCCTGACGTGTATTCTGCCAAACGTGTAGAACCAAGTTAAGCGCCAACATTAAGTTCGTCGGATTGACAAGAATAACGCCTTTGTCGAATGCTTTTTGTCCAAGCGAACTGTCGTAATTCATCGCCATCACATATCCGCCTTCGTTCGGAACAAACATCAGCACGTAATTCATCGCGCCTTCAACCACACTCGGATAATTTTTATCCGCCAGCTCTTTCACATGCCTAACCATCGATTCGTAATTGCGCTTAACAGCCGCCAGCCGTTCTTCTTCCGTCTCCGCTTCTACGGCATCCATATAGTCTTTCAGACTCACTTTCGAGTCCACAATCACTTTCGTCTTGTCCGGCATGTTGATAACTACATCCGGCCGTAACTCATTGCCTCGCTTATCTTTATATGACACTTGTGTCATAAACTCCTCACCTTCGCGCAGACCGCTGTCGCGCAATATATCACTCAGCACTTGTTCGCCCCAATCGCCATGCACTTTGCCTTTGTTGCGCAGCGCATTAGCTAAAGTCTGCGCATCCGTTCCCAGCTTGCCCGTTTGTTCCACCATCGCCTTGAGTGCACCTTCCAGACTCGAAGTGCTCTTCTCGTTGGCACTCTTGGTTTCGCTCATCAGTCGACGCACATCGTCCATCTGTTGACGCAGAGGTTGCATCAGTTGCGACATCGACTCTTTGTTCTTGGCCTCCAACTCATTCTGTCTCTCGCGCAACATCTGATTGCTCGCGTTGTTAATCTGATCCGACATCAATTTCTGCATTTCCTGCATCTGATGCATCTGCTCTTTCTGACCTCTAATCAGTATCCAGGCAACGATGCCCGCTACGACTAACCCTACTATTAATCCAATCGCTAATTCCATATTATAACGCTTGAATAAGTGCAACTGTCATCACGCCGCAGCTAATCAACTTGATGATTACGCCAAATAAAATGCCAATAAAACTTCCCCAACCGGCTTTAACAGCTTCTTGAAGCTCTTTGCCTTGAAGCAACTCGCCCAAAATAGCACCAACCAACGGACCAACAATCACTCCCACAAATCCAAATCCCATTCCCGCAAAAACGCCTATTATACTGCCAATTACACCCCATTTAGTTCCACCGTATTTCTTCGTCCCCCAAGCCGGAACAATATAATCTAACACTTGCACAACAACCGTCACAATGCCGTAAATGAGAAGCGCCTGCCACGAGAAATCAACACGCTCCGTCGCCTGTGCAATCAGCAAACCGATAAACGCCAACGGCACACCAGGTAGTCCCGGAATGATACTCCCCACAAAACTCGCTGCTAAAAACAAAAATGCTACAACTAAAAGAAATATTTCCATCGTACTAACTATTTATCCGTTAATCCGCTGCAAATATACGACAAAAAAATGGAACAGACAAATTTTTTTATCGAATTTCGTTAAATACACGTATTTATAAGGACGGAGATATAAAATTTGTCAGTTCGCACGTTAGCGCGAATGTACATTCGGGGGAATTGACAAAGTCAAGGCGGCGTCCGAAGGTACAACAAATATTTGTCACCTCGTAGTCAATCCGGCGTCCGAAGTTACAACAAAAAGCGCAGGCTCGTCAAAACCTGCACTTTTCTAAATGGGGCCCCCGACGGACGCCAACGAAGTGCATCCGGTGGGGAAAGCGTAGAGCAAGGCGGAGTGCTTTACAAGCGCGGGGCGCGCAGTCGCACGAGCCTTGGCTTAAGCGTAGTTCTCCCACTCTCTGTGCCAAACATAGTTCCGCAGTTTCTTGTAGGTTGACTGCGCGGCGAACTCGGTCTGTGCCGTCTGCAAGCTTGATGGGGTCTTCAGTACTTGAGCGACAGCCTTAGCGACAGCAGCGAACTTGTCGAAGCGTGCCAACTCGGCAGCGGTGTACGGAGTAGAACGTTTGCCACGGATTTGTGTGAACTTGCGGTCTTCGCCGGCTTCGTTCGAGTTAGAACGATAGCAGTACGTTACGCGGGATTTTCTGCTCAGTTTGCCCGACACATGATCAATCG
>JAEDLW010000063.1:0-7673 GCA_016295035.1 Paludibacteraceae bacterium | reverse complement strand
TATGCATATCCTACTTATATTCTAAGCAAAAAAAAGAGGAACCCGAACGAGTTCCTCTTTTTGCATTTTCCATTAGGTGCCAAGCTTATTTGCAGCCAAACAAACGTTTGAACCAACAAACTTTCTTCTCCTCTTTCGGAGCTTCCGCTTTTACTTCTGCTTTAGGAGCAGCTTTAGGAGCTTCAGCAGGGAGAGTAGGACCAGCAGCTACGAGTGCTTTACCAGCGGCATTTCCTTCGTATTTAGCGAAGTTCTTGATGAAACGTCCAGCCAAATCTTTAGCCTTTACTTCCCACTCTTCAGCCTTTGCATAGGTGTCACGTGGGTCAAGGATGTTAGGATCTACGCCCGGCAGAGCAGTTGGAACTTCGAAGTTGAAGTATGGGATGGTTTTTGTCTCAGCTTTGAGGATTGAGCCATCGAGGATCGCGTCGATAATACCACGAGTGTCGCGGATAGAGATACGTTTTCCTGTACCATTCCAACCTGTGTTAACGAGGTAAGCTTTCGCGCCGGATTTCTCCATTTTCTTAACGAGTTCCTCTGCATATTTAGTTGGGTGAAGTTCCAAGAAAGCTTGTCCGAAGCAAGCGGAGAAAGTAGGAGTAGGCTCTGTGATACCGCGCTCTGTACCAGCTAATTTAGCTGTAAATCCGCTCAGGAAGTAGTATTTTGTTTGTTCCGGAGTAAGGATAGAAACAGGAGGCAGTACACCGAAAGCATCTGCGCTGAGGAAGATTACGTTTTTAGCAGCAGGACCAGCGGAAATCGGTTTGACGATTTTCTCAATGTGGTTGATAGGATATGAAACGCGGGTATTCTCTGTTACAGACTTATCGTTGAAGTCGATAACACCTTTCTCGTCCACAGTAACGTTTTCGAGCAGCGCGTCGCGGCGGATAGCGTTGTAGATATCAGGCTCAGACTCTTTGTCAAGTTTGATAACTTTTGCGTAGCAACCACCTTCGAAGTTGAAGACGCCGTTATCATCCCATCCGTGCTCGTCGTCACCAATAAGCAGACGTTTCGGGTCGGTAGAGAGCGTGGTTTTACCAGTACCGGACAGACCGAAGAAGATAGCGGTATTTTCGCCCTTCATATCGGTGTTAGCAGAGCAGTGCATAGAAGCAATACCTTTGAGAGGGAGGTAATAGTTCATCATGGAGAACATACCTTTCTTCATTTCACCACCATACCAAGTATTGAGAATAACCTGCTCGCGGCTGGTAGTATTGAATGCTACGCACGTTTCGGAGTTCAGCCCGAGTTCTTTGTAGTTTTCTACTTTAGCGAGAGAGGCGTTGTAGATAACGAAATCCGGTTTGAAGTTTTTGAGTTCCTCCGCTGTAGGTCGGATGAACATGTTCTTTACGAAGTGAGCTTGCCATGCCACCTCTACGATGAAACGAACAGCCATACGGGTGTCAGCATTTGCACCGCAGAAAGCATCTACTACGTAGAGTTCTTTTCCGCTAAGTTCTTTAACAGCGAGTTCTTTTACCTTAGTCCAAACCTCTTCGGACATTGGGTGGTTGTCGTTTTTGTACTCGTCGGAAGTCCACCAAACGGTATTTTTGGAGATTTCGTCCATAACAATGTATTTATCTTTAGGCGAGCGACCTGTATAAATACCAGTCTTGACGTTAACGGCTCCGAGTTCCGTTTCTTGTCCTTTTTCATAACCTGTGAGAGCAGGATTGGTCTCTTCTTTGAAGAGATAATCGTAGGACGGGTTGTAGGCTTTCACCTTCGCGTCGGTGATGCCGTACTGGGTTAAATCAATTTTCTTTGTTGCCATAATCGTATATTTTTAAGATGTTTATTTGTGCCAAATAAAAATAGCCTACTTTATCGGCTACAAAGATACTACATTTTTTTTGTCTGACCAAATTTATGTTTAAAAATTTCATAAAAAATGTGTTTTTGACATTTCCGTTTGGCAAAATTTAGAAAAACATGTTCTAAAACATATTTTTTTCGCAAAATATTTGGTGGGTTAGTTGAAAAGCAGTACTTTTGCACCGTGTTTTTCATGGTATTAGATTTAAGGTTAAGTAAAGATTGGGTTGTCGTGAGACAATCCTTCTTTTTTTTTGCGTATTCCAGAAACTTTTTGTACTTTTGCAGCCTGAAATGAAAAATGGGTTTCAAATAGATGATTTGCAAGAGGCGGTGCGCGTGTTGCGCGCCGGCGGAATTATCCTTTATCCCACGGATACAGTGTGGGGAATAGGGTGTGACGCAACGAACAGCAAGGCGGTCCAGAAAATATTCGCCTTGAAGCGTAGGACAGATAGTAAATCAATGCTTGTCCTCTTGGACGATGCTACAAAGTTGGTGAGTTATGTTTATGTTCCTGACGCTGCGAGGCAGTTATTATACGTGACAGATGAAGGCCGACCGATGACGATTATTTATCCTAATGCCGAAGGGGTAGCAAACGAATTGATAGCGGATGATGGCAGTTTAGGCATCCGCATCACGACAGAGCCTTTTTCGAAGGCGCTATGCGCGCAATTGGGCAAACCAATCGTTTCTACCAGTGCCAATATAAGTGGCGAAGCGGCTGCGCCGACATTTGCGCAGATAAGTGAAACAATCAAAGCGGGTGTGGACTATATTTGCCGCTATCGGCAGGATGACAATACAGCTAAACAACCATCTTCCATAATTAAAGTGGAAAAAGACAATCGTTTTGTGATTATCAGATAATGAAAAGGCAACTGCTACAACATAGGTTAGTGCAATTAATCTACGTGCTCGTAGATGCTTTAGCGGCTGAATTGGTGTGGTTTGCCTTTCTTTTCTTCCGTTGGAAAGTTTTGGACGAAATCGTTACAGGATGGGATACTTTCTGGGCACCAGCATTCAGTTTCTCGTTATCGGGCGATTATTATCCCGCTCTGCTCTTTCCGTTAGGATGTATATTAGTGTACTATTTCTTGGGCTATTATCTCCGTCCTGGTAAGCCAAAAGTGCCGCGCTTGATATGGTCTACCTTCGTAGGAGCGTTTATTATCACTTGCGGGGCGTTTGTGTTGATTATCATGGACGATGTGGATATCGTGAATGCGGTGCGCTATTACAAGTCCTTCGGTGTTCTATGGCTCTTTCAGTTCGGAATAGTATTAGTCCCGCGTTTGATACTTTATTATACAATACAGCGCCGTTTCCGCCGTGAGATGGTGATTATTCGGATGCAAGATGGCATGACGGAACATGATTTGTATGCCCGGATAAATGAACTTTTCCTCACCGGTAAGGATATAGCTATTGAGCCGCGCGTCTTTGATGTGTTCACAGGCGCTGCCCGTATTATCCATATTGATGAATCGCCCCTTATCGTAGTAAGTGAGCCGAACATGAAAGACTTTGAGGTCGTGGTAAAACGCGTGTTTGATATCGTTGCTTCAGCCATAATGCTGATAGTGATGTCACCGCTCTTCCTGGTGATTGCGTTGGTCGTGAAGTTGGATAGTCCCGGACCCGCTATTTACAAACAGGAGCGCGTCGGGCTATGGGGTAGAACATTCAATATCCTCAAGTTCCGTAGCATGTACAAAAACTCGGAGGCGGACGTGCCGCAGTTGTCGCAAGTGGGGGATAACCGCATCACGCGAGTCGGACGTTTCCTGCGAAAATACCGTTTGGATGAAATGCCGCAATTCTGGAATATCTTGAAAGGTGAGATGTCTATCGTCGGCCCACGTCCTGAAAGACCCTATTTTGTGGCGCAAATAATGGAAAAGGCACCATATTATTGCCTCCTATACAAAGTACGTCCGGGCTTGACGAGTTGGGGACCGGTGAAAGTGGGCTATACTGACACTATGGATAAAATGCTCCAGCGCCTGATGTACGATATCTCATATACGGAAAACATGTCGCTGGTGTTAGATATCAAGATTTTGCTGCGCACAGTTGGCGTGTTAGTAGATGGAAAGGGACAATAACATGACATATGACGAGGCCATAAGTAAAGTGGAATCCATCGTAAAAGAATTGGAGCAAACAGAAGCGCTCTCGATGGAAGTATATAAGGCAAAAGCTAAAGAGGCAAAAGAATTGCTTGATTTCTGCATGCAGCAGTTGGACGCTTACTCTTCGGAGAAGTGAACGAGCACATGGCGGTAGGATTCGAATATCTTGGACTTGGAAACAAAGCCAAGATATTGCTTTTGCCTGTTAACGACCGGTAGGTTCCAAGCGCCTGTGTCCTCAAAGATTTCCATCACTTTTTCCATT
The DNA here is from genome assembly GCA_016295035.1 of Paludibacteraceae bacterium. GTDB lineage: Bacteria > Bacteroidota > Bacteroidia > Bacteroidales > Paludibacteraceae > Colicola. The sequence continues at coordinate 3,428 of JAEDLW010000063.1, read as the reverse complement.
GTCATATCGTCGTAGATAAGTGCTCGCGGCGAGTTCATTAAGTCTTTGACTATAAAACGATTATACAGGCGAGGCTGGAACATGATATTCCGTACTTCGTCAAGCGATACAATGCCTTTTAGTATACCTTTGCCGTCCACGACAGGGAAAATGTTGCGGTTGCTCGCTGCGATACACTTCACTAGTTCACCCAAAGTCATATCGGGTGGTACAACCTTCAAATCGGTTTCGAGCACATTATCCATCTTCAGCAGGGTGAGAATGGAGTGGTCCTTATTGTGAGTAAGGAGTTCGCCTTTCTTGGCCAAACGCATAGCGTAGAGACTGTGCTGCTCAAAGAGTTTGATAATCAGGAAGGACGATACAGATACAATCATTAGCGGCAGGAAAAGGTGGTAACCACCAGTCAGTTCTCCTACAAGGAAGATTCCCGTCAGCGGTGCGTGCATAACACCCGACATAAGGCCTGCCATTCCAATGAGGGCAAAGTTACTCTCCGGTACTGTCACACCAATCATATTGAGGATGCGTCCCGTTACAAAACCAACCAAAGCGCCCATAAACAGTGAAGGTGCAAAGATTCCGCCGACACCGCCACCGCCATTCGTCGCCACAGAAGCAACAATCTTGAGCAGTATAATAGCCACAAAGTAGCCAATCAGCACCCAGCCCGAGTCGCTGAAGGCAGCAAATGGGCTATAAGACATCGCTGACTGCGATTGACCATTGATTAAGCCCTCAATCACGTCGTATCCCTCGCCATACAAAGGAGGGAAGAGGAAGACCAGCACGCCAAGTATCACACCGCCAACTAATATTTTCAGGCCGAGAGAACGAATATTGTCCTTGAACCATTGTTCGAGGAAGTTCATCCCTCGCGTGAAATAGAGCGAAGCAAAACCGCAGACTATGCCGAGAGTAATATACCATGGTATGCGGCTCATGGCAAATGGTTCAATCGTCTGCAGAACGAACATGGGTTCTGTGCCGTGGAACATATAGGATATCGTGGTTGCCGTAACGGATGAGATAAGCAGTGGCGCCACAGAGGTCATTGTTAAGTCCATCATTAGTACTTCAAGGGTAAAGACCAAACCTGCGATAGGCGCTTGGAAAATACCGCCGATAGCACCGGCAGCACCGCAACCGATAAGAAGCATCATCGTCTTTTGATCAAGACGGAAAAGTTTTGCAAGATTACTACCTATTGCAGCACCCGTCAGCACAATCGGAGCCTCGGCACCGACTGAACCACCGAAACCAATGGTTAGACCTGAACCGACAATAGACGTCCACATATTATGTGCCTTGATAATGGATTTACGCTGCGAAATAGCGTAAAGAATCTTGGTTATACCATGCGATATATCGTCCTTAACCACGTAATAAACGAATAGTGACGCGAGGGTGATACCTATCATCGGGCAAACAAGGTACCATAAATGATGTCCGCCGGCAATCAGGTAGTGCTCAATAAAATACTGAATCAGGTGAATAAAAGACTTGAGAATATATGCAGCGAAGGCTGAGATGGCACCAACAAAGAAACTAAGAAGCAAAATTAGTTGTTTCTCGCTAATATACTGCTCCCGCCATTCTATCAATCTATCGTACCACTTCCCTTTCATCCTTACTCATCCCATCCTATGCCGCGATATTTGGACAGATCCCACTCTTCTTCCACTTCGTTGAGATAGATGGTGCCTTCCTGCTCCTCTTCTTCGGGCATTTCGCCTTTCTCGCGCATGGTTACGTCTATCGGGGCGTGGGATATCTCTATCACTTGGTTCTGCTCTTTGTTCAGTTCGGTCCAAAGGGCGTCTTTGAGTTCGTTGATACCCATACCGCTAATGCTGGAGAATAGTAAAACAGGCAATCCTAATCGCTTGGCTAACTTATCGACTTTCTTCTGTAGTTTAGTCTTGTCTTCCTCCGTCAGCACATCGCACTTGGAGATACCCAATAACCGGGCTTTTGAAAGCAACTGAGGATTATATTTCTCCAATTCGCCAAGCAAAATTTTGTACTCTTTCTCGATGTCTTTGCTTGTCGCCGGAACAAGGAAAAGCAATACCGCATTGCGCTCAATATGCCGCAAGAATCGCAATCCGAGACCTTTACCTTCGCTCGCTCCTTCAATAATTCCTGGAATATCTGCCATGCAGAACGATTGCCCGTCCCGATAGCTCACAATACCAAGGTTCGGCACCAATGTCGTGAATGGATAATCGGCTATCTCCGGTTTCGCGGCTGACACTACAGAAAGTAGTGTCGATTTGCCCGCATTAGGGAATCCCACAAGTCCCACATCTGCCAACACCTTGAGCTGCAGGATGATATTCTTCTCTTGGCATGGTTCACCGGGCTGTGCGTAGCGGGGGGTCTGGTTCGTAGCAGAACGGAAGTGCCAGTTACCGAGTCCGCCGCGGCCGCCTTTAAGCAGAACGAGGCGTTGACCGTGCTCTTTCACTTCAGTGAGAAACTCGCCTGTATCGCCGTCATAAACCACTGTCCCACAAGGTACTTCGATAATCTTGTCTTCACCATCTTTACCGAAGCTGCGGCTTTCACCGCCACGACCGCCGTCGGTTGCCATAATATGTTTCTGGTACTTCAGGTGCAACAGTGTCCATAGATTACGGTTACCTTGGAGAATGATATGTCCTCCGCGTCCTCCGTCGCCGCCGTCAGGTCCGCCTTTGGGTACGTACTTAGCTCGGTGAAGGTGCATACAGCCGGCACCGCCCTTGCCCGAGCGGCAATAGATTTTAACGTAATCGATGAAGTTAGATGATGACATTATTGCGCAAGTTGTTTGAGTATCACATCCATCTGCGACCAAGTGCATTCTGGATTGATATTGCTGTTAATCAAAAAATATTTGTGTCTCCGTAAGTAGTAGTCACTTATCGGACGGGTTGTTTCATTGTAAATACGCAGACGTTTCTTAATCGTCTCCAGGTTGTCGTCTGCGCGACCGCCTATCTTGCCGCGGTTGAGCAAACGTTCAATAATCACATCCTCTTCCGCATACAGATCCAACATATACGCATCCATATTATGCTCATCAAGCATCTCTGTGAGCGCGTACGCCTGCTCTACCGTGCGAGGGAAACCGTCAAAAATAACGCCCTTACAACCTGCAGGTAGAGTAGCAATATAATTCTGCAGTAATTGTATCATCTGTGCATCGGGAATGAGGTTCCCGAGTGAGATGATATCGTTTATTTCCTTCCCAAGTTTGCTGCCCGAGGCAATTTCAGCGCGCAGTACGTCGCCTGTGCTGAGATGTTGTAGTCCGTAGTTCTTGACAATGATATCGGACAGTGTCCCTTTGCCGCTACCAGGGGCGCCTCCAAGAATAATGTTTAGCATAGTATGATAATGTTTTTATTTTCCTTTCACTCACTAATTCTCTAACTCTCTAA
>JAEDLW010000014.1:0-29752 GCA_016295035.1 Paludibacteraceae bacterium | reverse complement strand
GCCCCATTACGATAATATACCAAGGAGTTGCTATTCAACTGCCCCATTACGATAACATACTATATCGCATTACGAGATTCCCAGGCAATACGCAGCGCAACCTCAAGAATCCGAGTGTCATTCAAGACAACAATGCCTCCATCTGGTCCCGGCTCAATGTGATAACCACTCTCAGGAGTTCCTTCTCCGTTAAAAAATGCCCTTACTTCATCGGCAGTAACACCTAATTCAGAGGCTATTACTGCCATACTGCCGTGTGGCAGACTGTCCTTCACGTCACGAAGACGATTAAATGTTGTTCTTGTCATATCTTTAGTGTAGTTTATGCCTTTTTTCCATTTGGGGCGGCAAAAGTACTGCTTTTTTTTTATATATGCAAATTTATTTGCAAAAAAGTGTATTTTTGTGCATTTTTTATTTCCGAACATAATTTTCCATCCTTATCAGATACAAACCATGCATTCCCCACCTAAACCACCAAAACCATCCCACAAACTAAAGGTGATTAAAGGGTGATTATAAGGTGATTAAAGGGTGATTAAAGGGTGATTAAGCCGTTCCTAAGCCAATACAACGCAAATCTAACCAAACATTTTTTCTCTTTTTTCTTGCACATCTCAAAAAAAAGCACTACCTTTGCAGCCGAAACATCCTAAATGAAGTAAACATGACGCAAAACAAATACTCTAACGAACGCATTGCCGAGATCGTTGCCACACAACGCCGTTTCTTCAGAACCGGAACAACGCTGCCCGTCAAATGGCGCATACAACAACTCAAAAAACTCAAAAAAGCCGTCCTTGACCACAAAGATGAGTTCATAGCCGCTCTCGCAGCAGACTTAGGCAAAACCGAGTTAGAAGCGTACCTGTGCGACATCGGACCAATCGTAGTGGAAATCAACGAAATGATTCACGGACTTCGACGATGGGCACGGCCCGAAAGACATTTCAGCGGACTAATGTGCTTCCCGAGTATCATAACGAAAGTATATAAAATGCCATACGGCGTGTCACTGGTCATAAGTCCGTTCAATTTCCCCATTTTGCTCACTATCGGCGTTGTTGCTGCAGCAATGTGCGGAGGTAATACGGTCGTGATTAAGTCCAGTTCCAAATCGGCTGCTTCTACGGCCGCACTAAAACGCTTCTTTGCGGAAGTCTTTCCGCCGGAGTACATTACACTTATTGATGGAGGCCACGATATCGCGGATATGTGCCTCGCGCAACGATTTGACAAGATATTTTACACCGGCTCACCAGCTGTCGGAAAACATGTCTTGGCAGAAGCCGCAAAAAACCTCACACCCGTTGCACTCGAATTAGGTGGCGAAACAGGTAACTGGTGCGTCATTCGCGCAGACGCAGACCTTAAAGATGCTGCGCGTAAGATTGCTTTCTTCAAACTTACAAATGCCGGACAGATATGCATCAATATCAATCAGATAGCCGTCGCACATGAAGTGGCAGAACAATTCATTGACGAACTCAAAAAAGCCTTTGTAAAACAAATCGGCGAACACGCGGAAACAAATCCTGAATACCCAAAACTGATAACCGATACAGCATATGATAAATGCGTCAATTGGGCAAACAAATACCGCGAACGCATCCTCTTTGGCGGAATAGGCGATAAAGCAACCCAAAAATACGCACCAACCATCATCTATCCGGTAGATATCAACGAGGACATCGTGCAGCACGAACTCTTCTGTCCGCTGCTACCCATAGTGCCTTTCAAAGATGCCGAAATTGATAGTCTTATGAATGTGATTGCCGAACGCGAACACCCATTAGCTATGTATCTGTTTACCAAGAATATACGATGGGCAAATCAAACAATGAAAACCCAACAATTCGGTGGCGGTTGCATCAACGAAGTATGCATTCATATGATGGTCAAAGGAGTACCGTTCAACGGTACAGGACATTCTGGAATGGGAGCATATCACGGCGAATGGGGATTCCGCGAGTTCACACATCCACAGACAGTTCTTCGAGGATTCACACACTTCAATCTGACATTGAGAGAACACCCCTATACAGGCAAAATAGGCAAAAAGAAAATGTCCCTGCTCAAACTCTTTGAGCGATAAACACATTAAAAAATATAATATATTAGAACATGATCAATATGAAAAAACTAATCATTCTCTGCGCTGCAGCTATGGTCTTAGCTGCGTGCAACAATCAACCTAAAAGTATGGAGAATCAAGCCATTAACAACATCATGACCCGCGTATCTGTTCGCAACTTCACAGGTGAAAAAATCTCCGACGAACAGATAGAAACACTCTTGCGTGCAGGCATGGCGGCACCATCCGCTATCAACAAACAGCCTTGGGCTTTTGTAGTCATCAAAGACGAAGCTATTTTGGCTAAACTCGGCGAAGCACTACCCTATTCACGATGCAGTAATAAGCCCGCTATCGCTATCATCCCTTGTGGAGACCTCAGCAAAGCTATCCCGGGAGAAATGGCAGGATTCTGGATTAACGATGTTTCAGCCGCTACGGAAAACATCCTCCTCGCTGCTCATGCTATGGGACTTGGAGCCGTTTGGACTGGCCTGCATCCGGACATGAATCGTGCTAAAATGGTGCAGGAAATGCTCGGTATGCCGGAGCACATCATTCCTCTCTGCATTGTGCCCATCGGTATTCCCGCCGAGAATCCGGCTGTAAAAGACAAATTTAACACCGACAACATCCATTACAACGCTTGGTAAGCAACTATTTTGAGTAGTTTTCTACCACAAAAAAGCAGAATTTTACAAAAAAATGTTGCTTTTTTCTTGCATATATGCAATAAAAGCAGTACCTTTGCGCGCCGAATTAAGTGGCTTGAGTAAAGAGTTACTATGATATACCAACATCTCACCGAGCTCATCGGTCATACTCCGCTCTTGGAAATAAGCGGAATAAAGGACCAAAAAGCCCGTATCATCCTTAAATTGGAGTATTATAATCCAGGCGGAAGCGTCAAGGACCGTATCGCCCTGGCGATGATACAAGATGCAGAGCAAAGCGGCATTCTTGTGCCGGGTGCTACCATCATCGAGCCTACAAGCGGAAATACAGGCGTCGGATTAGCTTGGGTAGGCGCGTCACGCGGTTACAAAGTTATCCTTACTATGCCGGATACAATGAGCATGGAACGTCGTAATCTGCTTAAAGCCTATGGTGCTACACTGGAACTCACTCCTGGTGCGGAAGGTATGAAAGGTGCCATCCGTCGGGCAGAGGAACTGCGCGATACCACACCCGGAGCCGTCATCCTCGGCCAATTTGTCAATCCGGCTAATCCTGCCATGCATGAACGCACTACTGGCGAAGAGATTTGGAAAGATACGGAAGGACAGGTAGATATCCTCGTCGCTGGAGTTGGCACCGGAGGAACTGTCAGCGGCTGCGGAAAAGCACTAAAAAAACACAAACCATCAGTTTTGATCGTAGCCGTAGAACCGGCCTCATCTGCAGTTCTCTCAACAGGTATTGCCGGAAAACATCGCATTCAAGGTATCGGAGCAGGTTTCGTACCGGATACATACAATCCCAACATCATCGACCGCATCCTTCCTGTGGCAGATGAAGAGGCCTTTGAGGGAATGCGACTGCTTGCAGGCAAAAAAGGATTACTCGTAGGTATCTCCTCTGGAGCAGCCTTTGCAGCAGCGGTAAAATTGTCTCGTGAAGAAACTAACCGCGGTAAAACCATAGTAGCTGTGCTGCCGGATACTGGAGAACGATATCTCTCACTCGATATATTTTAAAAACGAACAAAAAGAAATAACAATATGGATAAATTTTTCATTTCGGGCATTCAACAAGTGGGCGTAGGAACCGAAAACTTTCGCAAGTCATGGAATTGGTTTATTGACATGTTCGGTATTGATGTCAAAATCCTCGAAGACGATACCGTTGCGGAACGAATGTTACCTTACACCGGCGGCGTAGCCCAAAAGCGTCACGCCTGTATAGCCGTCAACCTGCAAGGAGGTGGTGGTTTTGAGATATGGCAATATTCCGAACGAAAGCCAGTAGCAGCTAAGTTCAATCCTGCCGTGGGTGATCTCGGTGTCTTCTGCGCTAAAGTCAAATGCCATGACGTCAATGCATTCTACAAACAGATTACAAAAAAATGGACTGAATGTAGCCCCATCTCAGCTATGCCGGACGGAACACCTTGTTTCTATGTGCTAGACCTGTATGGTAACTGTTTCCAACTCGTCGAAGACAAAAGTCTCTTTATCAACGAGCACAAACTAACGGGAGGTATCATCGGTGCCATGATTGGCGTTACGAACATGGAAAAATCTATGGCCTTTTACCGCGATATTTTGGGATATGACAAAGTAATATACGACAAAACCGACGTCTTTGAAGACTGGAAACTGCTTGATTTCCCGAACGTTAAATGTCGTCGTGTCTTATTGGCTAGCTCGCAACCCCGCAAAGGCGCATTCTCAAAACTTCTGGGTGAAAGCACCATCGAACTTGTACAAGCATTTGACCGCACACCACGCAAACTGTTTGAAGGACGTTACTGGGGCGACCCTGGATTCATACAGATTTGCTTCGACGTAACCGGCATGCGAGAACTCGAAGAGTTCTGCGCCAAAAAGAAATATCCCTTCACTGTGGATAGTTGCCCCGGTAATGAAGTGTTCGACATGGGAGAAGCTTCCGGACACTTTACTTACATCGAAGACCCCGATGGTACACTCATCGAGTTCGTCGAAACCCACAAGATACCGGTAGCTAAGAAACTAAATTGGTTCATTGACATGCGCAAACGCGACCGTGCAAAACCATTACCAAAGTTCCTTTTCTGGCTCATGGGTCTCGTCTCCAGACAACGCGTCAGCAACAACTAAATACAGAATACAGAAAACAGACTACTGAAAACTAAATACTTATGTACCAAGACATTTTTGACAAAATCAAGAAATCGACCGGTGGACCTATCGGTCAGTATCGTGAACGTGCGGACGGCTATTTTGCTTTCCCGAAACTCGAAGGAGAACTTGGCCCGCACATGCGCTTCAATGGACAAGAAGTACTCACTTGGAGTTTGAACAACTACCTCGGGCTCGCTAATCATCCCGAAATACGACGTGTAGATGCCGAAGCTGCTGCTAAATGGGGAATGGCCTACCCGATGGGAAGTCGTATGATGACCGGACAAACAGCATTGCACGAGAAACTTGAGCAGATGCTCGCTAAATTCGAAAAGAAAGAGGCTGCTTTCCTTTTTAACTTCGGTTATCAAGGTATTCTATCTACTATCGACTCTCTCGTTAGCCGTCACGACGTTATCGTTTATGATGCAGAGGCTCACGCTTGCCTGCTCGATGGTATTCGCCTGCATATCGGAGACAAATTTAAATTCCGCCACAACGATATAGTAGATTGCGAAAAAGTGTTAGCACGCGCTTGCACGCTCGCTGAAAAGAACGGCGGTGGCGTACTCGTTATCACAGAAGGTGTATTCGGTATGACCGGCGCACTCGGTATTCTCGATCAGATAGTTGCTCTCAAACAGAAATATCGGTTCCGCCTTATGATTGATGACGCACACGGTTTCGGTGTCATGGGTCCTCACGGACGAGGAACATCCGAGCACTTCAATGTCATGGACGGCGTGGATATCTACATCGGTGCCTATGCCAAGTCAATGGCTACCATCGGCGGCTTCGTCGCTTCAGAGAAAGATATTATCACCTATTTGCGCTACAATATGCGCTCGCAAATGTATGCTAAGGCACTTCCGATGCCCATCGTCGAAGGATGTATCAAACGCCTCGAGATTATCGACAGTCCGGAAGGAGACCAACTCCGTGCCCACCTTTGGGAAGTAACCCGTCGCCTCCAGGAAGGTTTCCGCGACCTCGGTTACGAAATCGGTCCGGCAGAAGCATGTGTAACACCTGTGCACCTCTATTGCGGTATCAACCAAGCAACAAATATTGCAGTCGATCTGCGTGAGAACTACCATATTTTCTGCTCTATCGTTTGCTATCCCGTTATTCCTCCCGGAATGCTTATCTTCCGTATTATTCCTACGGCGGCGCACTCCTTCGAGGACGTGGACCGCACTCTCGCTGCCTTCAAAGATATCAAAGAGCGCCTCGCAAAAGGTGACTACGACAAGGAAATGCCAAACATGGCATTGATTAAGTAATGGAAACAATCTGGATAACCGGCGCCTCCAGCGGCATAGGCGAAGCATGTGCGTATCGCTATGCCTCACAAGGAGACCAACTCATACTCACTTCATCTTCTCGGGAACGGCTGGATGTCGTTGCCGAGAGATGTCGTCAGTACGGCGCAGCAGACGTATTCGTTCTACCCTCCGATTTGAGCGACTTGGAAGGCGTTGGATTACTTGTTCGTCAGGCTTGGGACCGCTTTGGCGGAATAGATATCCTCTTCCTCAATGCCGGTATTAGCCAGCGCACCAGTGTTGAAGACACAACAATGGATATGGTGAGACAGATAATGGAAATAAATTTCTTCGCTCCTGTTGCTATCACCAAAGCCATTCTGCCAATGATGCTCAATGCCGGAGGAGGAAATATTGCCGTTACAACATCCATTGCCGGTAAGTTCGGCTTCCCATTACGGTGCGCCTATAGTTCGTCCAAGCATGCTTTGTATGGGTTCTTCGAGACACTACGCACAGAATACTACAACAAGTACATTCGCGTTACCATCGTCTGCCCGGGACGCGTGAGAACGAATATATCGCTCCGCGCATTGGATATAGGCGGTAAACCACACGGCATTATGGATCCGGGACAAGATAAGGGAATGAAGGTCGAAGATGCTGCACGAAAGATAGTCAAAGCTATCCGCAAGGGGAAACGCGAAGTCTTTATCGGACGCAGCGAACTATTTATGGTCGATATCAAGCGTTTCTTCCCTGGATTGTGTGCTTGGCTCGCACGACGTATCAAGCCAACTTGAAAGGATAAAATTGGCAATAATCGTTCGAGCGAATGCAAAATAAAAACCTGGGCGAGAGGACGAATTAGCAACAAAAAAAGTCCCCTACCGGAGACTTTTTTTAAAGTTGCCTAACCAGGACTCGAACCCAGACAGACAGAACCAGAATCTGTAGTGCTACCATTACACCATTAGGCATCGCTTCTCAAAAGCGACTGCAAAAGTACTACAAAAAAATGAAATACACAAAAAAAACGTAGAAAAAAATGTAAAAAATGAGTTTTTTATACACTTTTACGGTTTTTGTGAGTGTTTGCACAATCGTGAGAACGCATATATAAATAATTTTTTTGGGCATAGAATGAATGAATTTTTAGAAAAAGAGGAACAGGTACTAAAAATGCTGAAAACGGTTTTCGATCCTGAAATACCCGTTAACATCTACGACCTTGGACTCATTTATAAAGTCGATATTCAAGATGATGGCGTTTGTAATATCGATATGACGCTTACTGCACCTTCTTGCCCTGCAGCGGATTTCCTCGTAGAGGATATTGAACAGAAAGTGAAAAGCGTCGAGGGCATCAATAAAGTGCAGGTCAACATCGTTTTTGAACCTGCTTGGACCAAAGACATGATGTCCGAAGAGGCCAAACTAGAATTAGGATTTATGTAATATGATTTATTTTTTAAGCGACCTGCACCTTGGCTCTTTGGCCTTTGAGGATCGGATTATCCACCAAAATAAAGCCATTAAGTTGCTCAATCATATGAGCCGCGATGCCAGTGCTATATACCTTTTGGGCGATGTATTTGACTTTTGGTACGAATATTTCTGGAAAGACCGTAGCAAAAAAGACTACGAACCTCTCTTTCGTACTATAAGACACATCGTCAAAAATGGCATTAAGGTACATTTCTTCACGGGTAACCACGATATGTGGACCTACGGCGAATTGCGCCGACTGACAGGAATGATTGTTCATTACAGCCCATGCACCGTCACACTCAAAGGCAAATCTGTCTATCTCGCACACGGGGACGGTCTTCTTCCTTCATACTACGCCAAGCTCTATCCACCTCAGGTCGTAAAGAAAATCCGCTCTTTCATTAGACTGCGTAATTTCTTCTATAACCCCATTCCGCGTTTCCTATATCGCCTCATGCCACCACGTCTGGGCAATGCGCTCGGTTATAAATGGGCAAAACACAGCCGACTCAAAGAGATGGCAAATCCTTGCGATTACAAGGGCGAAGACAAAGAAGAACTCGTGCTCTTTGCCAAGGAAATGGAACAGACTTACCATCACGATTACTACATCTTCGGCCATCGGCATATAGACTTAGACCTGTCTATTGCGCCAACTTCACGCGTCATCATCCTGGGCGACTGCTTCAAACTCTTTACCTACGCACAAATGGACCATGACGGAAACCTGCAACTCAAAACTGTTGAATAACTATGCACACAAGAGAAGAACAATTGGCAGCGTTTGACCGACTGCTTACCGTCATGGATGAACTGCGCGTCAAGTGCCCATGGGATAGAAAACAAACTTTCGAATCACTTCGTCAAAACACAATCGAAGAGACCTACGAATTAGCCGCAGCTCTTATTAAAAAAGACTACAACGAGATTGCTAAAGAGTTAGGCGACGTTTTACTGCACGTTATCTTCTACGCCAAAATAGCATCCGAGACCGACAACTTCGACATCACCGATGTGTGCAACCGCCTTTGCGATAAGCTCATCTTCCGGCATCCGCATGTCTATGGCGAACAAGCCGCACAGAATGCCGAAGAAGTAAGCCACCTCTGGGAACAAGTCAAACTAAAAGAAAAAGGAGGTAACAAAACCGTCCTCGAAGGTATTCCTGATGCCCTACCTGCACTCGTTAAAGCCTATCGTATTCAGGACAAAGCCGCTAATGTCGGTTTCGACTGGGAAAAGAAAGAAGATGTCTGGAATAAAGTGCGCGAGGAAATCGCCGAGTTCGAAAAAGAACTGACCAACGGCGATGACATCAATACCGAAGCCGAATTGGGAGACCTGCTTTTCAGCCTTGTTAATGTGGCACGGCTTTATAAAATCAAACCCGATAACGCGCTCGAGAAAACGAACCAGAAATTCATTAGACGCTTCAACTACATCGAGCAGCAAACTGCAGCACAAGGCCGAAACTTAAACGAATTGACACTCGACGAGATGGAAACGCTGTGGCAGCAGGCTAAAACAGCCACTAACGAATAAGTTGGTCGAATACAAGTTTGGAAGGAGAGAACTCAGAGTCAGAACAAACAGTCATCGTCACTGTCGGCTTACCACTCTTGCGCGAGATATACTTCATCGGAATAGTCGCCGCGCTGTAACCGCTCTTGAAAACGAACTTACCATGCTCCGTATCCGAATCTGCCGTGAGAGCTGCCTGCAACTCTTTATACATAGAGAATGAACACTTGAGATAATTGGTGTCCGTCTCTAAAACAAAATTGGTCAGCCGGTTAGTAACTGCATTGAGAAGAATAGCCACTTGCACCGTATCGCCTACGGAAATAGTATCAACCTCATAGTGGTCACCAATGGTACGAACTGCCAGCGTATCCGCAATACCGGAACTACCATTGTGATGGACCAAAAAGTAAGACATGTAAATACGCGGAGAAGATTGAGGTTCCTCTTTTTTCTTGCATGCGCAGAAAACAGTAAGCACAATAGCAATAATGCAAAAGATGACTTTTTTCATAAAGTGCGGCATAAAGGACTCGAACCTTCACTCTGTTAGGAACTAGATCCTAAGTCTAGCGCGTCTACCAATTCCGCCAATGCCGCTGAAAGCGCAAATCTCGTGCAGCGAGATCAAGAATGCCCTAATTGCAGTGGAAATTCAGTTGCTTAAGGAATTCAGGCTGCAAAAGTACTACAATTATTTGAATCATGCAAGAAAAAGATACAACTTTTTATAAAATTTTACCAAATGGGCTGAAAATTGTGCACCGAATGAGCTCTTCAGAGGTAGCTTATGTCGGAATAATGGTCGGTGCAGGCACCCGTGACGAAGAACAAACCCTAAACGGTTTGGCGCATTATGTAGAGCATACTGTCTTCAAAGGATGTCTTACACCGCGCGGCGAAAACGTCACTGCGCGACAGATTATCCATAAAATCGAAGGCATAGGCGGGGAAATAAATGCCTATACCACCAAAGAAGAAACCACTTTCTATGCCGCAACACCCGTCGCACACTACGCACAGACACTGCAACTACTGGCTGACATGGTCTTGCGCCCAACTTTCCCGAAACAGGAAACAGATAAAGAACTCGGCGTCATCCTCGACGAGATAGAAAGTTACGAAGATAGCCCCAGCGAACTTATCTATGATGATTTTGAAAACCTTATCTTCCACGGCCATCCGATGGGTATGTCCATCTTGGGCACTAAAAAAACACTCCATAATATATCACGCACGCCCACGCACGCGATAAACTGGGTGAATACCAGATACACAACCGATCGTATGGTCGTCTTCAGCCAAGGCAAGATGTCGTTCGACTCCGTATGCCACCAAATTGAAAAAGCTATCGACTCGGCAACGTCACGACAGCATTCCGAAAGCCAAGTGTGTCGCCAACCTGTTCCGGTCATTGTTCCCAACGAACAAACTTTCAAACGACACACCCATCAAACGCACGTTATGTTAGGCGGTTTGGCATATCCGTTGGGACATGAAAAACAATTAGGTGCATACCTGCTCAATAATATACTTGGTGGTGGAAGCCTCAATTCGCGGCTTAACCTCAGCCTTCGAGAACAGAAAGGACTCGTATATACTGTAGAATCGCAATACGTGCCGCTAAGCGATACCGGTTATTGGAACATCTACTTTGCTTGCGATGCCAATAACCTCAACGCTTGCATGGATCTCGCTACCAAGGAACTCAAACGCCTTAGAGAAGAGAAACTCAGTTCTTTGCAACTGCATCGCGCTATACAACAACTGCACGGACAAATGGCAATTTCAGCTGAAAATCAGGAAAATAACGTCCTAGCAATGGGCAAATCCATGCTCTACCACAATAGAGCGCTCACCTGGCAGGAAGTCTTCAAACGAATAGAAAATACCTCCGCTGACATTTTGCAAGATATTGCCGCCGATTTGTTTGCAGAAAATCACATTTTCACCCTATTTTATGCATAATTTGGTAACAAAAATGCAAAAAATCGTGCTAAAGTGACAGAAATACACAAAAAAAGTAAAAAATATTTGTGTATATCATTTTTTTGTCGTACCTTTGTGCGATTTTTCGTATTCGTACGAGAATGGGAGAATGATAGTAGTAATTTAATTAAGTATAAATCAAACGTACAAAAAATGAAGAAGTTATTTACTCTCTTAACCGTTTTTGTGTTGTCTCTCGCCGCGATGGCGGATATTCGCGTGAACGGTACAGTCGTTGATGAAAAAGGCGAGCCTGTTATCGGCGCAAGTGTGCTGGTTAAGGGTACTACGAATGGTACTATCACCGACTTTGATGGTAATTTTGAATTTAATGTTCCGGACAAAGCTACTTTGGTTATCAGTTACGTAGGTATGAAAGAGCAGGAACTGGCAGCAAAGCCGAAGATGCGCGTGACTATGACGGAGAACACCGAGGTCATCGAGGAGGTTGTCGTAACCGGTATGGTAAAGCAAGACAAACGTCTCTTTACCGGTGCTACAACTAAACTGGAAGCCGAAGAAACAATGCTTTCAGGTATGGCCGATGTCAGCCGTAGCTTGGAAGGACGTGCCGCCGGTGTAAGTGTGCAAAACGTGTCTGGTACCTTTGGTACAGCGCCTAAAATCCGCGTCCGCGGTGCAACGTCTATCTATGGTGCATCCAAACCTCTGTGGGTAGTGGATGGTGTAGTTCTCGAGGATGCAGTAGAAATGAGCGCCGACGACCTCAGTAGCGGTGACGCTAAAACACTTATCGCAAGCGCTATCGCTGGTATCAATGCTGAGGATATCGAGTCATTCCAAATTCTAAAGGATGGTTCTGCCACCTCTATCTATGGTGCACGCGCAATGGCCGGCGTCATTGTCGTTACCACCAAACGTGGTCAAGCCGGTAAATCCAGCCTTAACTACACCTGCGAGATGACCTATCGTATGTTGCCTTCCTATACGGATTACAACATCTGTAACTCCCAAGAGCAAATGGGTATCTATCAGGAACTTGAGCGAAAAGGTTGGCTTGAGTATTCAACACTTGCTACTGCCAAAAACTATGGTGTTTACGGTAAGATGTACGAACTCATCAGCCGCGCCGAAGCCGGTGGCGTAGGTATGGAGAACACTCCGCACGCAAAGAACAACTACCTCCGCGAAGCTGAGTTCCGAAATACCGACTGGTTCAAAGAACTCTTTAATAACACGATTATGCACAATCACTCCCTCTCCTTCTCAACAGGTACGGAGCGTGCGCGTGTTTATGCTTCTCTTTCTGCCATGCAGGATCCAGGATGGTATAAAGCCAGCGATATGTATCGTTTCACAGGTAACATGAACGCCAGCTTTGACATCTTGCCGAGTACCTCCAAGCAGAAACTGACGGCAAGTATCGCTACAATGGGTAGCTATCGTAAGCAGAAAGCTCCGGGAACTATATCATCGAACACCGACCCTATCTCAGGTGTTGTTAGCCGTGAGTTCGATATCAACCCGTTCTCATACGCAATGAATACAGCCCGCGTAATGGACCCAAAAGAACATTATCGTCGTAACTATTGCGACTTCAACATCAACGACGAACTGGAGCAGAACTTTATCGATATCAAAGTAACGGATTTGAAGTTCCAAGGCGAACTGAACTACAAGCCTATTCGTGGTTTGGAAATCAACGCTCTCGGTGCTATTCGTTACCAAATGAGTCGTCAAGAGCACAATATTATGGACGAGAGTAACCAAGCTCGCGCTTATCGTGCAGGTATCTATCCTGAAAATAGTACAATTCGCGACCGCAACTCATTCCTCTATACCGATCCGGACGATCCATTGGCATTGCCCGAAACCGTATTGCCAAAGGGCGGTATCTATGACCTCACAGAATACTCGCTGCTTTCTGCAGACTTCCGTGGTACAGTTAGCTATAACGCTGACCTTGGTCCTAATGGAGACCACATCATCAGCCTTTTCGCCGGTGGTGAGCTGAACTCCACTGACCGCCAGTATACTTGGTTCCGCGGCTGGGGTTATCAGTACAACAACGGCGGTGTGCCATATAACGACTACCACTTGTTCAAGCAAAGCCAAGAGGAGAACTCACAGTACTTCTCCAATTCCTTCACCTACTACCGCAACCTCGCTTTCTTCGGAATGGCAACTTACTCATATAAAGGTCGTTACACCGTTAACGGCGTTATCCGCTACGAGGGTACTAACAAGTTAGGTAAATCCACTTCAGCACGCTGGCTTCCGACATGGAACGTTTCCGGTGCTTGGAACGCACACGAAGAGCGTTGGTGGCAACCTACTTTCGACAAATGGTGGACCTTTGCCAGCCTGAAAGCAAGTTACTCACTGACCGCAGACCGTGGTCCTGCCAACGTAACCAACTCGCTCGCTGTCTTCTCTAGCTATTCACCATACCGCCCGAGCACCAACGCTTCAGAGACCGGTATCCAACTTTATGACTTGGAGAACTCCGAGCTCACTTACGAGAAAAAACACGAGCTTAATATCGGTGTCGCTTTCGGTTTCTTTGAAAACCGTTTGAACATCGAGTTCGACTGGTACAGACGTAATAACTTCGACCTGATTGGTCTCGTGCAAACCATGGGTGTGGGTGGTCAGACAACCAAGCTCGCCAACGACGCCTCGATGCAATCTACTGGTTGCGAGTTCACAATTTCTACCGTCAATATCAAGGCCAAAGACTTCAAGTGGACAACCGACTGGATCTTCTCTTGGGCTGATAATAAGATTACCAAACTGCAGTCTCAACCGCAGATCTATGAGTTAGTATCCGGTTCTGCCGGCTCACGCCGCGAAGGTTACCCTGTAGGAGCTATGTTCAGCATCCCGTTCGCAGGTCTGACAGAGGAAGGTCTTCCTACTTTCTATGTAGATAAAGACCATACCGTTATCGCAGGACCCGATTCATACGACCTCATCAACTTCCAAGAGTATGAGGACATTGACTGGCTCAAGTACGAAGGCGTTGTTGACCCCACCATCACAGGTTCGTTTGGTAACACCTTCTCTTGGAGAGGCATTAAATTGAATGTCTTCTTCACCTACAGCTTCGGCAATGTGCTTCGCCTTGACCCGCTTTGCTATGTGTATAGCAGCCAGTACAGCGACCTTACAGCCAGTATGAAGGAAATGAAGAACCGTTGGGTTGTGCCGGGTGATGAGAAAACAACCACCATCCCGACTATCGCAACCAAACGCCAATACCAAGACATCAACAACTTGTATTGGGGATACTCTGCTTACAACTACTCCACAGAGCGCGTAGCTAAAGGTGACTTCATCCGACTCAAAGAGTTGTCCATCAGCTACGACCTCCCGAAAAAGTATTTGGAGAAACAGAAAGTGGTGCAACACTTCGGCGTGAAGTTTACCGCTACAAACATATGGCTTGCTTATGCGGACAAGAAACTCAACGGACGTGATCCGGAGTTCTATAACACCGGTGGTGTAAGTTCTCCGAACCCACGCCAGTTCACATTCACTGTTAAACTCGGTTTCTAATATGCGAATTGTATAATCCTTTAATTGCAAACAGATATGAAAAAGATTAATATAGTTATATTCGCTATTTTAGCTACAGCACTTACGGGGTGTAACTTCCTGGATAAGAACCCCGATATGCGTACTTCTATTGATACAAAAGAGAAAGTGCAACTCCTTCTCGTTAGTGCTTATACCAGCGCTAACTTCGGACCTATTTGCGAATTCTCTTCCGACCAGGTCATTGACAACAACGCGCCGGATAAAACAGGCCACATGATGTCCTTGAACCCGCTCGATAAAATGTACGACGAGATTTTTGCTTGGCAGCCTGTCAAATCCGACGGTAACCAGGATTCGCCTAAATATATCTGGGACGGATGCTATACCGCTATCGCTACCTGCAACCAGGCTCTCAAGGCAATTGCAGAACTTGAAGAGCAAGGCATCAACATGGATGCTGAAAAAGGTGAAGCCCTCGTAAGCCGTGCTTACCACCATTGGATCCTTGTTAACGTCTTCTGCCAGCACTATAAAGATGATACCCGCAGTAAAGAAGATATAGGTATCACCTATATGACGGAACCGGAAACAACCGTTGCTCCTAAATACGAGAGAGGTAATGTTACCGATGTCTATAAAGCTATCGAAAAAGACCTCGGAGAAGGACTGTCACTCATTAGTGACAACTACTATTCCGTACCTAAATATCACTTCAACGAGAAGGCTGCATACGCTTTTGCTGCACGTTTCTACCTGTACAAACGCGATTACGATAAAGCTATCCAATGTGCAGACAAGGTGCTCACCACCGACGACGCTTCCACACTCGCTATGCTCTATGACTCACAAAAAGCTTACTCTTTGAGTAATCCGACAAGTGAGCAGAGTATGTGGATCGATCCTACGGCTCCTTGGAACTTGCTTATCTACACAACAATGTCGCAAGCTCCATACACCGTCTATCCGGATTATGCCCGTTATTATCATAACGGAGAAGCTGCTGACTATACCAACCTCGGTAAAGGACCGTGCTGGAGTGGATATTTCCCGGGTTACCCTTCCTGGCAAGTAAATCAAGAATATGGTACCTTCTGCGCGAAGTTCCTTTCTTTCTTCGAGTATACGGATAAAGTCAACGGCTATGGTTTAATCCATGGCGTAACACGTGCTTTCACCACCAACGAAACCTTGCTCGTGCGTGCTGAGTGCAAAGTATTCAAAAACGACTTCGCCGGAGCTACCAATGACCTGCGTATGTGGGCACAAGGATATAAAGGTAATGGCAAAATGGATACACTCGAAAATGGAGATGTTGACTTGACAATGACTAAGATCAAAAACTTCTATGCTCCTACTGCTAATCCGAACTATGTTCCTACCTTGCACAACAAAGACATGAGTCCTAAGTTCAATGTAACGGATGAACAAAAACCGTTCATTTACTGCGCACTCCATTTCCGCCGCATTGAGACCTTGCACGACGGACTCAGATGGTTCGACCTCAAGCGTTATGGTATCGAAATCACGCACAAACGTGGTACAGAAGCTCTTCGTACACTCGTTTGGAACGATGACCGTCGCGCTATTCAGATTCCGCAAGACGTGCGCATGGCTGGTATGGAGGCTAACCCACGTGAGGTGCTCGGCGACCATGTGGACGGAGCGCAAGCAGGTACCGGACAAATCGTTGACCCGAACGCCATCGCCATACCATATATTGATCTCGGTGGCAAACTATCTATAGCTAAAGAACCTGAAAATGAAGAAAAGGAGTAAGACTATGAAACGTAATCTATATATTTTCCTCCTTGCTATTATAGCAGTTGGATTTACAGCATGTAAAGACGATAAGTTCACAGACACTATCTTCGTAGACCCGGTAGAAGATACCAATCAATATACGAAGGACTTTGACGATTGGCTCAAAAAGCATTACACTGACAAGTACAACGTCGAGTTTATCTACAAGTTGGACGATAACGCTACTGACCCAAACTACAACGTAGTTCCCGTTAGTATTGGTAAAGCCGACACCATCGCTCACTTGGCTCTTTACCTTTGGTACGACGTCTATGATTCAATCGTTAGCCCGACTTTCCTCAAAGAGTATGGTCCTAAGATGATTCAGCTTATCGGTTCAGCGATGATTAACGCTGCGCAAGGTACTGAGAAACTTGGTTATGCAGAAAATGGTAATAAGATTACTCTGCTCAAAATCAATAAGATGGAGACCAACAACTTGGCTCAAATGAACGAGTATATCTTTAAAACCATGCACCACGAGTTTGCGCATATCTTGCACCAACAGAAGAACTTTCCTAAAGAATTCGGTCTGATTAATCCGGGAGATATGGATCCTAACCGTTGGCAAGACCGCAGCAACCAAGAGGCTTGGGAACTCGGCTTCGTTTCCCCATACGCAAGTAGCCAAGTGCGTGAGGACTTCGTGGAGACCATTGCTAACTACATCGTGAAAACCGACGCCGACTGGAATAATATGATTTCCAAAGCTGGCAAGAGCGGCGCTGACAAAATCAACCAGAAACTCGAAATGTGCCGCACATGGCTCGCAGAGAAATGGGAAATCGACTTGGAGGAAATGCACAAAGAAGTGCAGAAACGTCAAGAAAACATGGATTGGGACATGATTATGAGTCTCGGTTTCCTGCATTAATCAACGGATGTTTAACGCGCAAATAAATGACGAATATGAAAAATAAATCAATTATATTGCTTCTCACACTCGGACTCGCATTCTCAGCTTGCTCGCGTGATGAAGGAAACCTATTTGACAAGTCCGCTGCAGAGCGTACCGTTGAAGCACTCGAGAATGCGCAAAAATGCCTCGTCGATGCGCCTAACGGATGGGAATTCCTCTACTTCTGCAACCCAACCGAACGTGGAAACAACATCCTCGTTAAGTTTGATGAGCACGGTCAGATTACCGCAACCGCTAAAAATATACCGGGTTATAAAGACATCGTAACCGATACCAATAGTACCTGGGAAGTAGTTAGCGACTACGGACCTATCCTGACTTTCAATACCTATAACGATGTGCTTCACCTCTGGGCTGACCCGCAAGATGATGGTGACGGTTATCTTGGTGACTACGAGTTCCTTATTCTCGAAGCAACGCCAGAGCGTATCATCCTCAAAGGTAAAAAACACTCCGGATACTCTGTATTACGCCGCTTACCGAAAGACCAAGACTGGACGGAATATTTTACTGACATCGAAAACATGCAAAAGAAGATGTTTAGCAATGATAATATCTTAACAGCTGATTTCGATGGCAAACAATATTCCCTAACTGGTGGCTCAACAGGTATTTTCGTCCTTGCTGACCAAGGAGAAGCTCCGGACGAAGAAGATCCAATTACACTGCCTTTTGCTACCACACAAAAAGGTATCTATTGTACTGCTTTCCTTACCGACGAGCGCTGGATAGACATCAATTTGGATGGTGGCGTACTCAAATCTTCTGCCATCACTATCAGCGCAGGAAGCTTGGCTGATAATTTCGAGTACTACTTACGACTCATCGGAGGTTTCTGGAATGTCAACATCAAAGATGCGAACGATGACATCAAAGCAAAAATAACGGCTTTTGATACCAAACTCAAAGAGTTGTATAAACAAAACAAGGCCGCTACCAAAAAAATTCGTTGGGAAAAGAAGGACGATTCCAAAACCGTAAAACTCCTCCGTTATACCTATACCTCTACTGGTAGTGATAAGAAACTTGTAGATATGGAGTTCTTGTTCAACGTGTCTTCTAATAACGGACAAATGGTCGTTTCGTATTCAGGACCAGGTGATGACAACGCTCGAAACATGTTGGAGAAGATTCCTGAGATTGCTGACGTGATGAAGGCTTTGAGTGGAACATTCAATCTCACGGCAACGGAACCAATTAATCCTACACTCGGATTACAAATAACAAATAATAACGACGCAAGTAAGTGGATAAAACTTACCGGTAGTCTTAAATAACTTAAGTTAAACTTACAAAAAAGATTCATTATGAAAAAGCTATTCTCGCTTTTCTGTGTAGCGTTAGCAAGTGCAACGCTGCTCGCGATCCCAACTGTTTCCAAAAGACAAACAGTTGAAAACCCAAAAGCAATGAGCATGACTGTAAAGCAAGCTCCTGCTGAAGTGGTTAACGCTAACCAAACCGTCGCATTCCGTGTAGATGACGCTAAGAAAGTCATTGCTGAAGTGCAAACGGACACTCTGCTCGCTAACTACTATACTGCAAACCAATTCGTAACCGGTACGCCGGCTGGTGGTATGCAGTATGTTGACTTTGCACAAATCGTTGTACCGTTCTCTGATTCTGTTTACTTCATGAACGGTTATAAAGTTCCTATGACTCCTGAATGGGAAGTAGGAGAGGAAACTACAAGCGGTCCAACATTCGCTATCGAGGCAGGTGAATTCGGTGGAGAATTTGATCTTCCGACTCTCAAGTACAACCCTGCGTTGTTGCCCACTTCGGACACAACGGCTGTTTACTTCAAACCGTATCAATTTGGACAACTTTTCACGAGCTACTATGCTGAATATGGCTTTGTAAATAACGTAATAATGGCTCCGGATTACTTACAATCCATTACACAATGCGGCTATTTTACCGAATGTGCGTATGACGAAGGTGATGAAACTTACGGTTCCGGTACGGCTATCTTTGGTGGTGGTGACCTCGGTTACTACAGGTACGGTTACAATCTCAAAAACCCGTTTAATCCTGATACAATCGTAACTCCGGCAGCAGGAGGTGGCAATGATACTACCTTAGAGTATCACTACTTTGATACCATTATGCAGATTGTCAATAATACGGAAACAATGTACATCTCGCAAATATCTGTTCTGGTTACTGACTTTGAGAATCACAAACTCTTTAAAGATAGTTCAACTGTGCTGACGATGACTATCCTTCCGTTGACAAGTGATGGTATCGACTGGGACAATCCGATTGCTGTAGGTCAGGGTGGCCTAAAAACCTTAGTACCATATAAAAGTGGTAGTACTGTACGTAACTATATGGGACTCCTTATGTTCTACTTCTATGAAGAAGATGAAGCTGGTATGGTTCAACGAGTTCCCGTTGTCGTTGACGGTTCATTCGTAGTAGCTATTTCCGGACTGACTCAAGATGGCGTTACACTTGGTTTCTATTCAGACAACCCATACTTAGAGGACGCACCTGCTTCTCAAACATACTACCCATACTTTAAGAATGGTAAACGTACCTACACACAATTGTGGAAGACTCCGTCTAACATGGTTGTTAACTTATACGCTTTGTGGCCAAGTATCCAAGGTCTGCCTGAGGAAGTTAATGTACCTCTCAGCGGCGAAACATTAAACGTAACTCTCCCAACCAACGTTTGGGCTGAAGATATGGACATCATCGGCGAAGACTGGATTAATATCGATGTTGTATCACAAGTTGAAAATCCTGACACTGAGAACGAAGAATTCCTCTATGCAGTAGATGCTACCATTACTATTGAAGAGGCCGACGCACCTCGTCAAGGTGAAATCGTAATCGAAGCTCTGGGTAAAATCTACACCATTACCGTTAACCAAACTGGTGGTGCTACCAGCATCGAATCCGTTAAGAAAGTTAACGACGGCAAACTCTACAACGTGCTCGGTATCGAAGTTGACGAGAACTACAAAGGTGTCGTTATCCGCAACGGTGAGAAATTCTTACAATAATTAAAAGTATGATTAATGAGTAACGAGTATCGTTGAATAAAACAATATTCATTATTATTTATTCATTATTCATTAATTAACACTTTTTCCACAAAAAAAGGTCGCTAACAATCCCGTTGGCGACCTTTTTAGTGCCGGACCCTTGCGAGATTATTGCGAGACTTCGGAGGAACGCTAAAGACACACGCAAATTTAACATTTTTACTCCTTTTGACTAAAAAACATAAAAAAATATTTGCGTATTCAAAAAAAAAGTTGTACCTTTGCCGCGATATTCATTATTCATTATTCATTAATCTTTATTCATTGACAACGATGGAAGAAGTGACTTATTATTGCCGAAAATGCGGCGCAAAATTGCCGCTTAACGCTGACGCTATCCTCAAACACTATGAGAAAGCACATTTTTCCGAGTGGGCTGCTAATAAAGACCTTATCGCGCGAATGCCAAAGGCCTTCGTCGTCACTTCTACACAAAACGTGCAAACCGTTAAAAACGTACAGAAGAATATCGCGGCGGAAGCAGAAGCGAATAAACCCATCGAGTGCCCGGATACCAACGAAACACTAGCTAAACGCGAAGCTAACAAAGATAATATCATGGAGCGACTGAAAAAATGCGCTGACAAACAGCAATATAAACTCAAAGAACCTTATACCTGCGAATGCTGTGGCAGACAACTCAATATCGGCATGATCATCCTCTGCGCAAGAGAACGTTTCACACTCTGCTACGACTGCTACAACGTCACGCGATTCGCCATACCTCACAAAACACGAGAAATGCACTAATTTTGACAACGGAATGGTAAATCCTTTACTAACTTTATAAATTTTTGCTTATGAGAAAACTTCTACTTTCGCTGCTATGTGCAGCCAGTTCAATGACCATCTATGCCGTTGGCGGCATGCTACCGGGTTATTTCTCGGTTTCTGAAACCAAAACAGTAGCCTTCTCGCAAGGTAATTTGCAATACCAAGCTGCTCCAACACCTATCTGGCGCTTTGCAACCAATCAGTGGGATGTTGTCGGAAGCGCCGATTTGGGTAATGTATATGTGGACGAAGTAAAGTGCAACAATGCCCTTATCGCCGATGACTATACCGGATGGATTGACCTTTTCGGTGGGGGAACAGGGGATGCGCCTACCAAGCACACAACGGACAAGGCAGATTATACAACTTTCACAGACTGGGGTGTCAATGCCATCTCTAATGGTGGTAATGCTGCTAATATGTGGTACACGTTGTCTGCCGGCGAGTGGGCTTATCTGTTTAACACGCGTACAGATGCTGCCAATAAGAAAGGTCAAGCGGTTATAGGTAATATCAATGGTGTCGTTTTACTGCCGGACGAGTGGACTTTACCTACTGGCCTAAGTTTCACTCCTACTCCAAAAAATTGGACCACCAATGTTTATACCATAGAACAATGGCAAAAGATGGAAGCCAACGGTGCTGTATTCCTGCCTCTTGCAGGTGGTCGTTATAATGGCACTGATGTTAAATCACAGAACAAATGGGGAACGTACCATTCTTCAACATCTTCGGGCAGCAGTTGTGTTCGTGTATTTTTGAGCGAGACTACAATAGATCCAAGTGATATGGAAAGCATTGAAGCCGGACAAACTGTTCGTCTGGTACATACTGCACAAGTCGGCGAAAAGTTCAAAGCCGCTTCGGGAGAAGATACGTTGCAATACCAAGTGACAGCGCTCGCACCGAACTTGACAGTGAAAGTAACTCAAAAGGGACATAGCCTAAAAGAGGGAACAGACCTCGTTATTCCTGCGTCCGTGAAGTATATCGGCCAGACATTTACAGTAACAGAGATTGAGAATGGTCCTCAATTTGGTAATGCAAAAACGCTCTCTCTGCCTAACTCTTTAACCAACAAAGTTAATTGGTGGGTTGCGGAGTTGAGCTCACTGGAGGCATTTATCGTAGAAGACGATAATCCTATCTACACGGTTGTAGGCGGTGTGCTTTATTCAAAAGACAAAGAAACTCTATTCCGTTGCCCGGCTAAGAAAGCCTTCACTTCCGCGGATTTCCAACCGAAGACCCAATATCTGAGTAGTCACGCTTTCTATATGAATACCGCAATTAGCGATCTGGTTATACCTAATACGATAATCAATACGGAACTAAATACGTTCTTTGCATCAAGTATTACCAGCGTTGTCATCCCTGCTTCATTAAAAGGTCTGGGTAATGGCGACTTTTGCAATTGCGCGCAACTCACTTCCGTTACGTTTGAGAACTCTGCTGGGATAAGTATTGCCTGGGATTCGTTCAACAACAGTAAGATTATCAAAGACCAAAAAGGCGATTTCAAGGTTATCGACAGCGTAGCCGTTAAATACACTGGCACAGCCGACACAGTAGTCTTTCCGGACAGCATCGTAAATATTGTGTATGCTTGTATCAGTTATTCAGATGCTGGCTCTAAAACTATGACAACGGTGATTCTGCCGGCTTCGATTAAAGCCTTGAACAATCAGTTCACGTCCTTTAATAGCGCAAGCGACAAATACCCCTTGCTGGAAAAGATTATCTGCAAGGCACAAGATGTACCTAATATTATTGGTCTGGAACTCCAGATTAATTCTTCCAAAGACGTTACGCTTGTCGTACCGTGCGGCAAGGTATCAGACTACACTACTGCAACGACATTCTCTAAGCCGTTCACAGCGATTGAGGAAGGTTTCCTTTATAACGTAACGCTCAAGCAGACCGAAGGCGGAACGATTGCTTACACTAAGAAGGAGGAATGCAACGAGATTGAACTGACCGCTACTCCGGACGATGGCTATGAGTTCGTTAAATGGAACGACGAAAACACAGATGCTACACGCATCGTGGCTGTCAACAGCGATATCGAGTTCTCCGCTACCTTCAAAACAAAACCGACCGCTATCAGCCAAACGAATCAAAAATCCACTATCAATAATCAAAAAGTCATCAAAGACGGACAATTGTTGATCCTCCACGACGGCAAGATTTTTAACGCCGTTGGACAAGAAGTAAAGTAAAATCGTTATCACATTATAACGTTATTACACTAACAACAAAAAGTGCAGAAAATCACAAATTCTGCACTTTTTATTTGCATATATGCAAAAAATGCAGTACTTTTGCACGCTCTTTGGGGATATATGGTTTTGACAGCAAGTAGAAAGGGTATGTAAGCACGCCGAGCATGGACAGCGCTCGTAAATCGAGTCCAAACAATTAACTGGCAACAATTCTTATGCTCTCGCTGCCTAATCGAAGTATAGTAGATTGGCGTCATTTCGGCACAAGGTGCGGAAACGAGACATCGCTCCAAGCCAAGCCTTGCGGCTTATAGGATATAGCGGTGCGGAAATAGCAAGGATAGTTAGTGCAAGCTGCGATGCAATAACGAAAACTTTAGCAGATAAGGCAACGGTTGGTGGCTTGGGTCTTGCCGATGCTCGAAAATCAAGGCCAAGATAAGCGTGTAGAAAGCATATCGGTTCCTTGTTTGGACGCGGGTTCGAATCCCGCTATCTCCACAAAAAAAGTACAACTATGGCTGTAGAAGTAAAAGCAATTAGTACTAAAAAAGAAATCAAAAAATTCATTCAGTTCGCTAACGACCTGTACCAAGATTGTCCCTATTACTGTCCTCCTATCTTCATCGATGAGATGGCAGTCTTTGACCGTAAGAAAAACCCCGCAATGGATTTCAGCGACTTTCAGCTCTTCCTTGCTTACCGTGATACTAAAATCGTCGGACGTATCGCCGCGCTAATCAATAGAAAAGCTAACGAAGCATGGAACGTCAAGCACGTCCGCTTCGGATGGATGGACTTTATCGATGACCTCGAAGTAAGTCGCGCGCTCCTCGATGCCGTTGCCGATTGGGGGAAGAAACAGGGCATGACCGAGATGAACGGACCTGTCGGATTTACTGATTGGGACCACGAAGGACTACTCCTCGAGGGATATAATTACGTCGCTCCGCTTGCCTCACTTTATAACTACCCGTACTACACCAAGCACATGGATGCATACGGCCTGACGAAGGACGTTGACTGGGTGGAGATGCTTATCACCTGCCCGAAACAAGTACCCGAGAAAATGGCTCGAGTCGCCGAGATAGTACAAGAGCGCAGCCACGTCCGCGTCGATAAAGTCAGAAGCGCAAAAGAACTCGTACGCAAATACGGCAACACGTTTATGGACGTACTCGACGAAGCGTATCAAAAGCTCTATAACTTCCAGCCGATGACCGAGCGCCAGAAACTATACTACCGCGATATCTACTTCCCTATTCTTAACTTCGACTTCGTGACCGTTATCGTCAACGAAAAGGATGAGATCGTAGGCGTAGGAGTGGGAATGCCGGATATCAGCGATGCCGTCCGCAAATGCGAGGGTAAACTCTTCCCGTTCGGCTGGTTCCATATCCTGCGCGCCTTGAGAGCCAAGAAGATGAAGCACTTTGACCTCTTGCTCGTGGCAGTACGTCCTGACTACCAAGATAAAGGTATCAACAGTCTCTTCTTCGTTGACCAGATACCGTACTTCAACAAATACGGCATTGAGACTGTCGACACAACATCTATCCTCGAGACGAATACGAAGAACCAGCAACAGTTCCAGCTGCTCGAGCACAAATACCACAAACGCCGTCGCGCGTACATCAAGTCGATTGAATGATTACAGTCAATCCATATGACCGCTTGATGGCTAAACTCACGGCATATGCCAAGCGTAACCACTTACGCATGACGCCGCAGCGAAATGCCGTACTCGAGATCTGTTGTAACGAGCCCACGCCTATTTCTACCGCGCGACTCGTACTCATTGCCGCTGAAAGAGGTATCAGTCGCCCTACCGTCTATAACGCCATCGATACGTTTGTACATGCCGAGATACTGCAGTGCGTCGGAAAGGCTGTGGATAAGAAATACCGCCAGTACGACTTTTTCTTTCAGAAGCACACATGCATTCAACTCGTTTGTACCCGATGCGGACGCATATCCAAGATTAAAGACAACAACATAAGCAAAGCTATACATAACCGTCAGTTCAATAATTTTGTCATGCAGCACTACACGCTTACCGTGTACGGCAAATGTAAGGTCTGCCGAAGTCTGCTTGCAAAAGAGAACATAAGTAAAAATCAAGAAGCATAATGGAACAAGTAGTATTCAACAACCCCAATCTCATCTACTGGGTACTGTTTATCGGTATCGCTTTAGTCAGTTGGATTGTGAGCAACCTAATGGAGTCGCGCATGAAGCGCTACGCCCAAGTACCACTTAATCTCACCGGCAAGCAGGTGGCGGAAAAGATGTTGCGCGAAAACGGTATCACGGACGTCAAAGTAACGTGCGTAAAAGGGCATCTCACCGACCACTATAATCCGGCTGATAAAACCGTTAACCTCTCCGAGAGCGTATATAACGAAGCCAACGTAGCCGCAGCTGCAGTCGCTGCGCACGAGTGCGGGCATGCCGTGCAACACGCAATGGCTTACGGACCACTCAAACTGCGTTCCGCTTTGGTGCCGGTCGTTAACTTCGCCAGCACATGGATGACATGGGTGCTGCTCGGAGGTATCATATTGGTGGGAGTATTCCCCTATCTTCTGCTGGCAGGTATCTGTTTGTTTGCGCTCACTACCCTCTTCTCTTTCATCACCCTTCCTGTCGAAGTGAACGCAAGCCAACGTGCCGTGAATTGGTTGCAAGAAGCAGGCATAACCGACCGAGATACCACCGAGATGGCTTCATCTGCACTGCATAGTGCCGCATACACCTATGTGGTAGCTGCCCTCTCCTCTCTCGCTACGTTGATATACTATATCCTCATCTTCCTCGGAAGACGAGACTAAACTAAAATACAAAAACAAGGCCCTATAGCTCAATTGAATAGAGTGTCAGATTCCGGTTCTGAAGGTTCTGGGTTTGAGCCCCAGTAGGGTCACAAAAGCGGAAGCTTGTACCTATGGTACAAATTAGCATATTTGACCAGTAGGGTCACATCGTCGGAAGTGGCTCGCCTAAAAAATTTTCGACCCCGTCGGAAATAGGCGGCTCGCACTTCCTCCTCTCCCCATTCGAGCAAAGCTCTCCGGGGACCCCGATAAAAGAAAAATACCAACAATTAGGTATTGTGGGAATGCGCAAAAAACTGTACTTTTGCAACGCAATTGAATGACTTATGGCACATAGTACTAACTACATAGAAAACGGTATACACATTGTTGAAGTGGACGCACGTCACCTGGAATCAGGCCTCGTGCAAGCGGTGCAGTTACTTAACCAACAGCAACACTTCGTTATTCTCCTTACGCATTACAAAGAGCTTCTTAAAACGCACCACTGGCTCGATTACGAATTACTCTCCAAACTAATGGGAGTGCGTATTGGTCGCATTGAGGAAAAAGATACCATACTGGCTATGCCGAACCAGTTCCGTCCTGTTCGTATTGACAGTATAGAAGGTTATATCCACGGAGCCTTGGAGGAAACACTTCATCACGCTCCCGATGATACTGGACATAGTCTGTCGGATCGCATTGATAAGGTACTGACTAACCGCTGGCTCGGGTTCCCTATCTTGATTATGGTGCTGTACGCAGTTTTTGAACTGACGTTCGCCATCGGTAGTTATCCGCAAGAGTGGATTGCACAAGGCATAGACGCACTCTGCGAGTGGCTTGACACAGTGTTTGCTGCCGGTTGGCTGAGCAGTCTGTTTATTGATGGTATTGTTCGCGGCGTAGGCGCTATCCTCTCTTTCGTGCCGAATATATTGATACTCTTTATCCTGTTAGCTTTAATGGAGGACTCAGGTTATATGGCGCGTGCCGCCTTCCTGATGGATAAAATCATGCACGCCGTCGGTCTGCACGGACGCAGTTTTATACCCATGTTGATAGGCTTCGGATGCAACGTACCGGCTATTATGGCTGCACGAGATATTGATAATATCAAGGATCGAACTCTGACCATGCTGATGATACCATTTATGTCCTGCTCTGCACGCCTTCCGGTATATATGCTGTTTGTGAGCGCATTCTTCCCAGATCATAAGGCCTTGGTGATGATGTCGCTTTACGCGATAGGCATTGTGCTCAGTATCCTTTTTGCTTTAGTGATGAAGCGTACGAAGTGGTTCCGCCAGCCTGCACGTGACTATGTGTCCGAGTTGCCTCAGTTCCGTAAACCGGAGTTCAAGGCTTTGTGTGCGCATGTGTGGGATCGACTCTGGGATTATCTGCAAAAGATTGGTACCGTTATTATCTGGGCAAGTATCATTATCTGGGCGCTGACCTATTTTCCAACGCACTCAATGGACCTGGAGCACTCGTACTTGGCTATGATTGGCAAATGGACAGAACCGCTTGTTCAGCCGTTAGGATTTGATTGGAAGACCTCTGTGTGCTTATTGACAGGTCTGCCGGCTAAAGAAGCTATTATCTCCACAATGGGTATTCTGTACGGCGGAGATGCCACCACATCTGCCTTTACACCGCTGACAGCCTTCTCATTTATGCTCTTCGTGCTACTTTATTTCCCTTGTATTGCAACGATAGCCACTATTCGCCGCGAGGCAGGACGACGTTGGGCGTGGTTCACGGTGGTCCACTCCCTATTACTGGCTTGGGTGATATCATTTGTAGTGTATCAAATCGGCACTATCTTATTGACTATCGCGTAGATAGTTAAACCGGCGGTTGAGTGAATATTCAGCTTACGAGAAATATTCTTTCTGTGTGAAATAACGGTGTGCGTCGAGATACATAGCACATCGGCAATCTCTTTATTGCTCAGGCCGCGAACGACTTGGATAAGCACCTCTTTCTCGCGGTCACTCAGTTCTTCTGTTTCTGCTATTTGTATGCGTCGCGGGCTCGAAGGTTGTATCTTGGTTATGGCAGGCCGGTAAATATCGTCCTCGATAGCGCAATGGTCTGCAAAATCCTGCTCTGTATGCCATAAATCGGACATAACGCTGATAAGCAGATAGGAGTCGCCACCTTGGAAGTACTTGATGATGAGGTTCTTGATTTCTGCGAGTTTATCGGTGATGCGTTGGTCATCGTGCTCATGTTCCTCAAAACGTCCCTCGTTCTCATGCTCTATATGGGTATGTATCTCGTCCACAAACTCATCGTAGCAACGGAGAATAAGTCCGGGTATCTGAGTGGTAGGGTCCGCAGGAATTATCGCTTCCACTAAAGCGCGACGCAGTCGTGGCAGGCGGAAGTCCAAAAAGTACGCGTGGGCATTACTAAGGAACCGCTGAAGGGTCGGCACATCGATATCCGCAGCTGTAACAGGTTGTCTGTAGAGCTTATAGTTAACAATAGCGAGGAAAGTAGGTGTATGCACCTGATGCGCTTCGCACACCTGTTCAATGGTCTGCTCACCTACTCCTAATTCCAATCCAAAGCGACTGATAATTTGGATAGCATCTTCTTCGTGCGCCATCAAGTCGCTTATCTTATCCGTAGTTTTATACATAGTAGAAATCGTAATTTGGCTGCAAAAGTAGTAAAAATATTCGGTTTTGCCAAATGCGGAGCCCAAAATCACTATTTTTAGGGATGTTAAGGCGGACGGGTGAGACACGTTGGAAGGCCTATTACCTTTGGACTCCGCACCCGAAGTGACGTTCTTAGCCACAAGGGCATGATTATTTCGTAAAATCCTGCAAATGCCAAAATAATATCAATTTTATTTGCACATTCAGTTTATTTGTTGTACTTTTGCAGCAGATTTAAGAAACAAACGAACAAATGGATTTTATCAGTATTCTGACAGCTATCCTGACTCTCTTGGCAGGTATCGGAGTGTTCCTTGTCGCCTGCACGATGATGAGTAGTAATCTGGAGTCAGCGGCCTCGCGGCGGCTTAAACAACTCTTCTCGCACACAGGCAACAACAAACTAATCGGTGTCGGTATCGGTACGATCGGAACCGCCGCCATCCAGTCCAGTGGAGCCGTGACGGTCATGGTCATCGGTTTTGTGAACGTGGGTATCATGTCGCTCACTCAGGCCGCCACCATCATTTATGGCGCCAACATCGGTACGACTGTCACTGCCCAGTTAGTGGCGCTCGGTCTATCCGGCTCCAACAGCCTCTCCACCACCGTCCTTTTCGCGGCTTTCGCAGGTATCGGAGCCTTTATGATGCTTTTTGCCAAGAGCGATGCGTGGAAGAAAACAGGCGGCATCCTCACAGGCTTCGGAATGCTCTTCGTCGGACTCAGTATGATGGCGAATGCCATGGATGAGTTCGCGGCGCTCGACTCCGTCAAACTCTTCCTCGCCTCAATCCGTAATCCGCTGTTATTGGTGCTCTTAG
>JAEDLW010000013.1:0-30465 GCA_016295035.1 Paludibacteraceae bacterium | reverse complement strand
CTCAAAGTAGAGGATAAAAAGAAAGGATATGGACTGGAGTTGCCTAATAAAAAATAGGACGAGTCTAATTGTTACAACGGACAGCCGGAAGATTACTCCCGGCTGTATCTTTGTGGCACTTAAAGGAGAGCACTTTGATGGAAATGACTATGTGGAGCAAGCCATTAAGGATGGGGCTGCTTATGTCATCAAGGGGGATAATGCTTTGGTGGAGTTCCAAGACCTGGCTCGCGCTTGGCGGCGTGAACTGAATATACCTATTATTGCCATCACCGGAACGAACGGCAAGACGACTACAAAGGAGCTCACTGCCTCTGTGCTCAAGACAAAGTACAATATCCACTACACTCAGGGCAATTACAATAACTCGCTTGGTGTGCCGTTGACGCTATGCCAACTCACCAAGGATCACCAACTCGCTATCGTTGAGATGGGGGCTTCCCATCCGGGAGATATTAAGGAGCTCGTTGAAGTGGCCGAACCCAACTATGGTCTTATCACTAATGTTGGCCGCGCACATCTGGAGGGTTTCGGATCGTTTGAAGGTGTAATGAATACCAAAGCGGAACTGTACGATTATCTCCGTGACCATCACGGGACCATCTTCTACAATTCAGATAATCCACACCTCCGACAGATGCTGGACAAAGCACAAATTTCAAATAGCACATCACCAATCGTAGAATACTGCACCGGCACGATGCCTCAAGGTACGCATCTTGTAGGCAACTATAATGCCGAGAATGTATCAGCTGCTATTTGTGTTGGTGAATATTTCGGTGTGAAGAAAGAGGATGCTTTGACAGCTATTCGCGCCTACATTCCGTCTAATAATCGTTCGCAGTTGATGCGCACTGAGCACAATGACCTCGTGGTGGATGCCTATAACGCCAATCCTACTTCAATGACTGCGGCAATAGAGGCTTTTAAAGGGGAAGTCTATGTGCTTGGAGCAATGAGAGAGCTGGGCTCCTACTCGCACCTCGAGCACCAGAATATCGCCAATATGCTGCTGGAGCGCAAAGCGGATATGGTGTATCTTATCGGTTCGGAGTGGCGTGAGACGACTGCGCCGTACGCTATTTTTGATACCACCGAAGAGTTTATCGAGTATCTTAAGTTGCATCCTATCACTAATGCTCACATATTGATTAAAGGGTCGCGCTCCAATAAATTAGAAACTATTCTACCGCTACTATAAATGAAAAAATCTACCGCAATAATTATCATTGTACTGCTTCTTCTTGGCATTGCTGCGCTCGTATTCTTCAACCTGCGTCAGCGTAGGGATATGCAAGAAATGACTGAACAAATGGCTTTTGAGAAAGAGCAACTTCAGGAGGAATATGAGGACTTAGCTATTCAGTTTGATGGTTACCAACAGATGGATATCAGGAATGACTCGCTCCAGGATCTGCTTTCTCGAGAACAGCAACGTGTCCAGGACTTGCTTGAGGAATTACGTGTGACTCGTGTCACCAATGCTCGGCGAATAGCTGAACTCAAGAAAGAACTGGCTACTGTTCGCGCTGTTATGGTGCAGTATGTGGCGCAGATTGATTCACTCAACCGCACCAATGAGCAACTCACCAAAGAGAATAAGCAACTCAATCGTCAATATCAGGAGGCCAGTTCGCTGGCGCAGCAACTGCATGAGGAGAAGACCCAACTCACTGCTGTTGTACAACGTGCAGCCATGTTGGAGGTAACGAATTTTGTAGTCACTCCGCTTAATAAACGTGACCGCAAGACGCGTGTTGTTGGACAGATGACCAAACTGCAGTTTGATTATGCAATAGCTAAAAATATCACATGCGAACCGGGTAAGAAAATCGTTTACCTGCGTGTGACAGATCCGAATGGCAATCTCTTGGGCGAAGAGCGAGGATACAGTTTTGCTTTTGAAGACGGTGTTATCGTTGCTTCCGCACAGCGGGAGTTCGAATATACGGGAGAAGAACAGGCAGGGATCCTTTATGTGAACCTACCGGAAGAAGTGATACAAGGCTTTTATTCTGCCGATTTCTTCATCGATGGCAATATGATTGGCTCTTTCCCATTTGAGATTAGAAAATAATAGTTTTTTTGCGTTTTTTGTAGAAAAATTTGCAGGTTCCATAAAAAAGCAGTACTTTTGCACGCTTTTTTTGAGAAAAGCATAAATGCAGCATCGTTTGTATCGATGATCTTGCGAGGCTGTGATTGTTTAACATAAACTATTAACTCATGTATTTAACATCTGAGAAAAAGGCCGAGTTGTTCGCAAAATACGGCAACGACGCTAAGAACACAGGTTCTGCAGAGAGCCAAATCGCTCTTTTTACTTTCCGTATTAACCACCTCACCGAGCACCTGAAAGTTAACCGTAAGGACTTTGGTACAGAGCGTGCGCTGACCGCTCTTGTAGGTAAACGTCGTCGTCTGCTTGATTACCTCAAGGCTAAAGACATCGAACGCTACCGTGCAATCATTAAAGAGCTTGGTATTCGTAAGTAATCGAACCGTGGTTCAACAAAAAAGAGTCTTCGCGACTCTTTTTTTTATTTCTCAAAGCTAAGATATGGTTCTATTCGTCGGATGTCTTCATCGGTTAAGCAGTTCAGTCCGCGCAAGTCGTCGATGGACTTGAGGTAGAACTTATTCCGTCGCAGTTCATAGATGGCTTTAGCTTGTGTGAATGATAGGTAGGGATGTCGTTGTAGTCGCTCGACTCCTATATAATTAACACGCAGGCGCGCGACCGAGTCGCTCTTGGCACGCAGATGCGGAACAATAGAATCAAAATTGACTTTATAGTCTTGCAGTTGTTTAATCTCGCGAATCTGTTGTGGTGAAACGTATCCGCCTAACTGGTTGCGGTAGTAGATAATGGCTTTGGCGGTATAAATACCTATCCCGCGGATGTATTGCAAAGTGGTGGTGTCTGCGGAGTTTAGTTCAATAATAGTATCGCGTTTAACGATATAACCTCGTGAGGAATAGATACTGTCTCGCCGCAGGCTGTCTGCCACGTGGCGCAGGCTATCCCGTTCGTGTCGGAGTTGTCTCAGGCTGTCGCGTCGTGCTATCCACGCGGTGGAGTCTATTCGGATATATGGTTTCAGCGCTGCAAATGCACTGTCCGTCATGCCGTATAGTTTGCGGAAATCGTTCGGCTGGCGGTATCGTCCACCTTTTGCGCGATATTTCATCATATTACGTATCTGCCACGGTCGCAAGCCCAGTTCCAATAAAGTTAAACTATCAGCTGTGTTCGGGTCAAATGCAAAGAGTCGGGTACCGGAGGTAACAACGGCGGTAGGCTTTTCGTCCACGAGCTCTTCGTCCATGACTACTTCCTCGTGTTGCCAATAATGCGCAACGAGATTGATAGTCACCATCAATAAGACTAACACGATTGCACTCACAATTTGAGTGGTTGTCAGAATATGTTGACGCTTCTTCTTTTTCATTGTATAATTGCTTCTTTTTCGCCGTCAAGGAAATGGGTTGTTATGAGTTCTCCTGCTTGTAAATCGGCAGCGGAGCGCACTACTTTGCCGCCGGATGTAACAAGGCTATAGCCCATTTTGTATATACGCTCAGGCGAGCACATGGCCAGTCGTTGTGACAGGAGTTCAATCTTATGTTTGCGTACGAGCAAGATATTCTCCGCTATGCGGCGTAGGCGTTGTTCGAGGTCGCGCAGACGTTGTGTCTGAGCCAATCGTCCGTCTACGAAGTACTGCGCCACGGCAGTTGGTGTTTTTAGTGGTGCGAAGGCTACCATATCTAAAACGGACACGTCTTTGGTGTGGCCAATACCTGTTATTATAGGCAGTGGGAATTGTGCGCAGTGGTTACAGAGGTTGTAGTCGTCAAAGCAGGTGAGGTCTGTTGTGGCGCCGCCACCTCGGATGATAGCCACTGCATCCCACTCGTCCTCTTGCGCAGCTATGGTTTCCAATGCGGCAATAATGGACTTGGCGGCATGTTCGCCTTGCATAATAGCAGGGAATAGTGTTGTCTCAAAACGATAGCCTCCTTCTTCCAATTGGTGGAGGAAGTCACCATAGCCTGCAGCCATCTCGGAAGATACAACCGCTATGCGTCGTACGATTGTGGGAAGGGTAAGGCTCTTATTCATTTCCATAACGCCTTCGGCCATCAGTTTAGCGATGGTTTCTTGCCGTTGTTTGGCGAGGTCGCCAATGGTGTAGGTCGGGTCGATATTACTGATGTTCAAGCTGAGGCCGTAAACTGCATGAAACTCCACTGTGGCTTCGACTAATATTTGCATACCTACTTGCAAGTCGGTACCGGTCTCTTCGTGAAAATAGGGTTTGAGCAGGGCATAGACGTTTGCCCAGACAGTGGCGCGCATCTTAGCCTCTATGCCGCGCACGGATTTTTCCACCAAGTCTAAGTAGCAATGCCCGCCACGGACGGATATTGAAGCTATCTCGGCTTGCACCCAGTAGGTTTCCGTTTCCATCGTGATAACATCTTCCACGATGTTGCATACCTCTGATAATTTATATCTCTTTTCCATAAATAACAAATTACAAATCACAAATTTCAGATTAAATATACGTCACTGCTCCCGGTAGTCCTTCAATGCCTCCCACTATCCCGTTGAGCAACCATACGCCCCACTGAATCACAAAGCCTATTATTTCT
This sequence comes from Paludibacteraceae bacterium, assembly GCA_016295035.1. Taxonomy (GTDB): domain Bacteria; phylum Bacteroidota; class Bacteroidia; order Bacteroidales; family Paludibacteraceae; genus Colicola. Next base: position 25,806 of record JAEDLW010000013.1, on the reverse strand, counting down.
CCGACTCCAGGTATCCAACCAATCGTCAGCAGCGCAAAGGCTGTCATCGTAATCAGCGTTGCAAGCCCAATCACTACAAGGTTGGTCAACAGGAAGTAGTTGCTGCACTGCCGGAAGTAATAGAGCGTAAAGGGCAATGTCCCTAATTGCGCGGCGATAGACACCATCGCCATGTTTACAGTCCAGTTCACCGGCACCGACAGCCATTCTTTTGGCATAGGTATATGTATCGCTTTAGGGCAGATCAGCAGTATAGCAGTAACGGCAGCAAACGACAGTTGGAAGGACACGGAGTACAAGTCAGTTGGTCGCACCATCAGTATAAGGAACGCAGCCGCAGCGACTGAGTTCAGCGACAGTGGATTGCGGTAGCACATATAGGCTGTCTGCATGATAGTTACCATGATCACACTTCTGACGACCGATGGGGTCAATCCGGTGAGCAGGGCATAGCCCCACATCGCCGCGATAATCACCACACTCAGCACTCGTCGCTGCCATTTCTGTTCGTATAGTGGCTTCCACAAACCGAAACCAGTCAGCAATGCCCATAGTACGCCATAGATTATTCCCGTATGCAGTCCGCTGACTGCTAAGACGTGTGCGGCTCCGGCGCGCTGAAAGGCTTGTCTGATAGACGGGTCTAATTCTTCGCGGTATCCGAGAGTCAGTGCTGCGAGTGTGCCTAATTCGTTACCTGTGATACCTACTTCGCGGTATCGGTTCACTAAGTGGTGCTGCAAGCGTTTGGCGGCGATGCGTAGCGACCAGCGTGAACTGGTGCCGATGGTGTGCCATTTGTTGGCGGGTACATAGGCTGTTCCGGCGATGCCTTTTCGCCGCAAGTAAGTGGCGTAGTCAAAGGTGCCGATGGAGTCGGGCTGACGTACCTTACTGCGAAAAATAATCAGGTCGTTAGGTTCCAACTCTGCCACAGTTGTGTCCTTCGCCAAATAAAGATAGATGGTACCTGTTGTAGCATGCCACGCACTATCTCTAAATGCCGTCACCTCTGCTGTGAGGCGATATGATTTTGCTCGTGCTATGGGATAGTCCGTTATCCGTGCCTGAAAGGTATAAGTCGTATCTAACCACGCCGCCTCTGTATCCCGTAGCAGAACTCGGTCAGGCAGAAGCAAGATAATCACAATCAGTGGCACTAACAGTACCACAAAAGGCCGTGCCTGTAACCACTGAATCACTTTCCTCATTGCGTTCTAAAAAAATCGCTACAAAAGTAGTATTTTTTTGTGAGAACCGCAAGAAAAAAGTGATTTTTACCCCCAAAATGAAATATTATTACAAAAAATGGAAAAATATTTTGATATTTGGAATTTTTGTAGTATCTTTGCAGCGCGAAATAAAAAGAAAATACCTCATGCGTATAATTGCAAAAAAGAAAATTGTTGATTACTACACTGTTCATCCACAGGCAAAAATTGCACTTGATGAGTGGTACACCAGGACGGAAGAAGCGGAGTGGCATAGTTTGCAAGACATCAAACAAACATTCAATTCCGTGGATTATGTAGGTAACCAGCATTATGTATTTAATATTAAAGGTAATGATTTCCGTTTTGTAGTTGTAATCAAGTTTACACCTCAATTCGTATTTATACGCTTTATCGGTACACATGCCGAATATGATAAAATAATAGACATCCAAAATTTATAAGCTATGGCACAGATTAAAACAGAAAAACAGTATGAAGCAGCGATGGCTCGTATAGAAGAATTGCTGCCATTGACGTGGGGCGATGATGTTCCTGAGGATTCTCCGGAGAACATAGAGTTAGCGCTCCTCTCTGACCTTGTGGCCGAGTATGAGGATGTACATTATCCTATTGCTACGCCATCACTTACAGATGTGCTCAAACTTCGTATGTACGAAATGGGGCTGACACAGAAAAGCACTGCAGAATTGTTAGGTATCAGTTCTCCTCGTATGAGTGAAATTATGCACGGCAAGACTGAGCCTTCTCTATCGTTGGCACGCACTATGTGCCTTAAATTGGGTATTTCACCCGAAATGGCTTTAGGACTATAATCTGAGTTGCTTTCAAATTGTAAGCAACTCAAATCCTTTTAAAAAATCACACCCCGAGCATCTGCCCGAGGTGTGATTTCTGTAACCCGTAACCGGTAACCTCTGATTTTACTTAGCGATACGCTTTCTGCGGAAGTAGGTTACTGCGCCGAAGGCGAGAGCCAGAGCAAGTAGAGGTAATACAGCATCGCCGATAGGTGACTCATTAGATTGGTTAGGATCATCCGGCACATCAAAACCACGGCGAATATGTCCTTTATGCGAGCCGCTTTGCTCTGCGCCGATCTCCGTTTGGTCGGACGGCACAGAGTTACTAAACGGTTCGTATATAGTGCTTGAGTACCGCGGAGTGATGGTTACACTCGATTGGTTAACTCCAGCATCTACTTGACCATACACATAGCGTGATGTTGCTATCTGGGCACTTGCGCTCATTGTTGCGAAGCAGCAAATAATGATAATATAAATTCGTGTCTTCATGATTTTACCCTTTCATGCTTTAATTCATTCACTCATTAACCATTATCATTACTGTATTCTCGCGCCGCGAGCATCAAATACCTTACCATCTTTGATGATGTATAGTACACCGTCGATGAGCTTCTTGCAAACGCCCGTAACCTGTAACCCTTCATCTGTAACCTTTTCAATATCCGTGACGATTTGCTCAATCGGCGAGATTTCCAGTACGAAGCGTTGGTCGTAGGTGCCCTTCTCGAGTGAGACGGTATAATCTGTCAACGCGAGGTTCGTACGAGTTTGTCGTTCGTTATCAACGAGTGTTACACCAACACCGTTCGTGCCTTCCGGAATAGAGAAGATGTACTCATCTTCCTCATCCACTGTCAAGCCTACCGGTACAATGGTTGTCTCGTCCTTGTATGGCAAGCAGTTAGCAGCCACTTCCTCGTTGCCGGCAAAGGTATAGATATTGCTCTTGGATGTGAATGCACCATACATCATCTTGCATAGGTCATAGTTGAAATCGAAGCTGCTTGTTACTTCCTCATTATCGCGCAGACTGATAAAAGTATGATCTAACTCCTCGTCATTCTGCATCAGTTGCAGACGGAACTCATACGTATCTTTGTAGTTTGCATTGCGGCGGGCAGCTACAGACTTCGGTGTAGTATTAACACTTGCCCACTTAATAGTTGTCTGTGCGTATTGCGCCAAGTAACTTCGCATTGGCTTGAACGTTGTCGAAGTACTGCTGATTACACCAAACTTATTCGCATGAGCATTCCAATCGTAAACATATGGGGCAGAAGTTGTCCAATTTGCTACAACTGGAACTGTACCTGACCATGAACCGCTGGTGTTGTTGGATGCATTTGCATAACTCGGAACACCGAGCAAGTGCCAATAACTATCCTTAATACGGCGGTCGCCGTCCGGCGTATTGCGGTTGATAGTACATTCATAGCCTGTTTGGTCAATTTCCACCGTAGCATCGGTAGCTTGGATATTTTCAACGGTAGCAGTAGATGGGAAGTATAGATATACGTTCTCAACATTATAGTCCCAAACAGAGGATTCGGGTTTTAGTTCATCTAAGTCTAATGCCAGTACATATCCCTCGTTAGCTTTCAAGGTATATGAATCCTTCATAGCTTTTGTAACGAACTTCCAGTTAGTAGGACTGTCTTTCCAATAACCATTTTTCGCACGAGTTTTACCGTCGTAGTATTCAATAATCCAATGTTTACCGTACTGACCAAAGCCAAAGACATCGTTTAACTTCACATCAAACGGGAAGGAGATGAAGAACAGGTCGCGTTCATATGGACTCAAATCTAAGTTACCGTGTCCTCCCGTTTCATCTTGGTTGTTCAGGCGGTACTTATTGAACTGCATCACACCGTAAACAGTCTTCACTTCGGTGAGTTCACCGGAACCAGAGAATGTGATTTGTTGTGCGTCGTCCTGATGGTAACGGATAATCATCACATCGGCATTTATTGTAGTAGGATCGGATATATCTCCATTTGGCAACCATGCTGCAAGGAGCCGGTCGGTCTTGAAGTCATAAACGACGCGCATTTTATACATAGTCTCACCCGTTCCGCCAATCAGTTGGTAGGTTGTGGCGTCGGAACGATCACCTTCAGCACCATAGAAATACTGAATCTTACCATTGAACTTCGCGGTCAGTTTGATGCGCGCTAACGGTTTAGCTTGAACGGTGGTCTCATATATCCAGTTTTGGTCATCGGTGAAATTTATTTCATTAGAATTAAGACCTGAAATATTTAGCGCATTACCATCTGCATCAAATAATTTGTCATCACCTTCCAATACAAGGAATCGATCATAGATATAAGACGAACCGCTGATATATGCGCGGTGGATTTGGTTGTTCGTATGGTTATAGGTAAAGCGGATATTTGCTTCGGCTTCAATCCATTCTTTTGTGAAGTCATCATCTATCATATAGTCTGTCAGACATTGGCTATAGTCGTTAGCCACAACGAATTTGACGTTTTGACCTTTATTCACATGTCGCATGAAGTAATATGAGTACGGAGCGGACGAACTGCTATGCTCCATGGAGTATTCGGTATAGGTCATGGCATTAGCTGAAGATTCATAGTCATTCCAACCACCATCCGAAACATCTGTACGTACATAGAACTTACCTGAATATGCGCCCAAATAGGCTGCTGTCGCACTGCTGGCATCGGCATTCTGCGTTACTGTGAAGTTATAAACGCCAGCTTTTGTGATACCGTCCAACGGTACATCGCCGCCTTGCTTTTCCCAAGTCTCTGCACCTGTTTCGCCATCAATTGCTGTACATTTCTGTAATTCAAGTTTTGGTGATGAGCCATGCGAAACGAAGAAGGAGGCAGTATCCACTCTATTAGCTTTCTTCTTAAACACGGCAGAAGTTTGCGACCAATTAGCATCATGTGCTATATTCCATGTAGCGCAGTCTTTATAAACCAAGCGGTAGTCTCCGACAGTTACAGGATATTCAATATCTACCATCGGACGGCCTGTTGCAAAGGATACTGTGAAGATATACTCACCCAATGATTCTGTCTTAACGCGGCAGCGTTGCCATGTCTCGTCACATTTTTCCCAGCTCCAAGGTAATGATGTTGTGGCAGAAGTAATGGTGTTCGCTTCGTTATTAGGATTCGTGTACCACAAGTCTTTCGAGTTCTTTAGGTAATCTTTATAGAGCATTACGCCATAGGTGTAATTTGCGTTTGCAAGATATACCTTAGCCGTAAACTCGGTAGCTCCTGCCATAGAAGATGTCAATTGCACATTGGCAACTTCTGAACCACCTGCACCTTGTACATAGGTATTCACGCGTACTTTATAACCCGAATAGTTGGTGTTATATTGCAACCAACAACCCGTCGGATAATAAGTGCCCGCATTGCGAGTTTCGGTATCTCCGTCATATGGTATATACATAGTTGCATTAGGGTCAAAGTCTCCGCGCCCGAGGAATTCACCGCCGTAGAACTCTCCCCATGTGCCGGTGTGCGTTGTTTCAGCGGTAGAGCCATAGTTGGTATTATCGAATGCGATGTTCCCTTTCCAGTTAGCATAATCGTTAGCCGTATAAGTGGTCGGAATGACACAATAGTAAATATCGGATTTACCGAGTTGTGTCATCTTGTAATAAGGCTTGCCGTTATTAGACGGAACATTCTTTCCATCAACGGTATTCCATGTATTATCAAAAGACACATACACATCATCCCATCCAAGATTGTTTTTGAAGTAAACCATCGGCACAACAGCATAGTTAGCAACGACAGTGGTAGCAGCGGTTACATTAACGGTAGTGGAAGCACTTGAAGCATCAGCAAAAGTAGCATTATCACCTGTCCAGTTAACAAACTCATAGCCCAAAATCACCGGAGCGACGATTTCAGCAGCTACAGAAACCTCCGAAGCGTTGGTTGTGGTTTGCGGGTGAAGTACATCTGAGCCACATTTATATTGAACTGTAACGGTAAATGTGCTTTCGAAGCGGGCATAGAGTGTATGATCACCGGCTGTGCTTACTATAGTTTCGGCAGTAACTTGTGTCCCGCCGGTACTAGCGGTATACCAACCAATAAACGAACCGGCTCCCGGAGGTGTCGGACCTGCAGGCAGTTCGCCATAAGGCGCGTCATAAGTAACCTGTTTTGAAGTAGGAGTAATAGTTCCCGTACCGCCGTTTGCATCGAAAGTAACCGTATATGTTGTAGGGGTCCATTTGGCGTAATAAGTCTTGGCTCCGGTGGTGCCGATAGTAATAACATAAGGCGTGCTAATCGGCGTAGTCAAGTCACTATCTGTGTACCATCCGGCAAATGTGTAACCATTTTTTACCGGGGCAAATGTAAATGCTTGTACATTTTGTTCAATAGTATATGTATCCGGATTCCACGGAACAAGCCCTTCTTTGCTACCGCCATTCAGTTCATAAGTAATAGGGTAAGGTATTGCAATCCACTTAGCCCAATAGGTCTTGTTTTCAGTTGAGCCGGCAGGGATAGCGGTTACGGGATCTGCTGATAATGCCTCATTTGTGTACCAGCCACCAAATGTATAACCGGTTCTTGTGGGAGTGGGCAAAGTAATTTCTGCGCTCTCAATTGTGTAAGATGTTGGCGGAGCAGGACTATCAGGATTTGTACCACCATTCAAATTATAGGTAATGCTATAAGTATCTAAATTGTAGCAAGCATACAAAGTCTTATCGGCGTTCATTGTTACTGTATATGCTTTTGCAGAACTTTGTTGCGTGTCGGAACCATCTGCTGCCAAATACCAACCTTTCCACGTGTAACCGGTCTTGGCATCAGGAGCTGTCAGCGTCACATTATTACCACTAAGCACATAACTGCCGCTTGCTGTTTCTGGGCTGGAAGTAATTGATCCATTACCACCTTTAACAGTACCAATATCATATGTCAAGGTATATGCTGTAGGATAAGTAATAGTTACCGCAGGATATGTACCTGAGTAATCAACCTTAAATTCATAAGACCCAACAACCTTTGGCGTGTATTTTAAGTTATTTGCATTTCCATCGCCTGTGTAGACATTTTTTGTAGAAGTTTCTGTCCACGTTAAATAGGTGTTACCAGTGCTATATCCATACCAAATATCATTACCATCCCCATTATCATCGACAATCTTAAATTCTTGTGTACCTGTGGAAGTTACATTAATTGTGAAATACACAGCACTTTCCGTGGAATGACCTGTCTTTTTCTGCATCATTGTGGTATTATTTACAGCCCAACCATCAGGGAAATCCGAACTATTACCAACCAAGTGCCAACGACTAGTTAAATCCTCATTATAGTTGGCTTGTGCGGTTGCTGCAGCACCGTCACCATTTGAGCGAATTGTAATAGTAGTTGCTGTAGCTGCGCCGCCGTCTGTACGTGTACAGTTAGTCAGTGTCCAACCGGTAAAGGTATAACCCGTACCAGCGGCAGTGGCAGTAATAGTACGCGTGGTCTCGTATCCTACATTAGTTGCTGAATTAGAAACAGTTGGTGCGGCATAACCCGGATCTCCTACATCATAATGGTTCGATGTAGTCAATGTGGACATCGTTTCTGTCCATTTGGCGTAGAGTGTTTTATTGGCAGTGATAGCAGTACTGAAGTTAAATGCACTACCAGTACAACCCGCGTTCTCATACCATCCATCGAAAGTATATCCGGTAGCGGTTGGTGCAGGAGAAGGTGCTGTTGCGGTGTTTCCGCTTGATATGCTTTGACTGGAAATAGACTCTCCATGTCCATTCATGTCAAATGAAACGGTATAGTAACCACCTGCTCCATACGTGAAAGTAACGCGCTTCTGAACAGTGATAGGCCCATCCGTATAAATTTCGATAGCCGAAGTATATACACCACTCGAAGGGAAACTGATCGTTGAAAAATTAGGGCTGGTGATGAGTGTTGATGCATCTCCTGATGAAATAACTTGGCCATTTAAGTGGTAACCGTTACCTGTAGTACCAGTATTACTATTTCCGAATTCAGCAATTCGATAATAATATTTATTGTTTCGTGGTACGTTCGTTTTAAAACTAACAGTCATCGTCTGCGTTCCAGTCGTTCCCGAAGATGGAGATGCAGATACATCTGTTAATGTTATCTCTGTCCATTTGGCATAGAGTGTTGTGTTGTCTGTAACTACGTCAGTGCTGAAGTCCCATTCATTAGTGCAACCTGCTTCTTTATACCATCCGCCAAATGTCCAACCAGCTGCAGTTGGTGCTGTCGGAGTGGTTGCCTTCCCTCCTGCTACAATTGTTTGCGAAGATGGTGCTGAACCGTGCTCATTGGCATTAAAAGTAACTGTGTATTTCTTTTTGAAGTAAGCATATACCGTTGTTGCTTCAGAAATGTTGTACTCATATGAATAATCTGTAGAAGGTGGAGTAGTTCCTGTACCCCAACCAGCAAAAGCCCAATCACTACTTAAATCTGAATATGACATACTAATCAAACCGGTAGCAACTGCATCGTAGGACCCTGAAGCACCGCTATTTGTAGAAATATCGGAACGTGTTGTCACACCATCTCCTGAGAGATAGGTACCTTTGATATTAATTGTTGCAGGCCAAGCTCCAGACGTAACAATCGTATAACTATTACCATTTGTACTTGTTTTTACTTTTGCAGTAGCTGTGTATTTCAGGAAATCATTATTGTTCCCATACCAAACAGGGGTTATATCACAACCATTATTAGCATTTGCGGGGGTTATTAAATATATGTTTCCACTATTCAAGCCATATGAATTATTTACTTCTGTATACTTTGTACTTGAACCTTGATCTGTAAATGAACCAGATCCCCATGCACTTGTGTTGCCACAAACCCGATAACTAACAAATCTTCCCCAGTTGCATGAAGCATTAACGTAATACAATTTCGTATTAGGGACTGCAGTCATGGATGATGATACCCAAGTATATCCAGATTGGTGGGCAAAAATCTGGATGTTATTGATATCCCACTTCGTAACATCATTCCGAAAGTAAATTTTACCGCCAGTAAAATCTACCGCCCACATCTGTCCGACACCAAGGGTGAGGAGCGTACTGATTAATACAAGTGTTTTCCACTTTTTGCAACTCGAAATGAGTTGATTTAAGATTGAGTTTTTCATAATGGTATTTTATTTAACGTTTATATTCGACTTTTTGTTAAGTTTTTTGCGGAGGGTGACGTGAGGTCAGGGTCTCGCAATAATCTCGCAATAATCTCGCAGTTAGGTTTTCCGTAAAAGGATTTTAGCGGGATTCTATTTGTGGAGTTTTTGCTAAATTCCTATCTTTTACTGCGGACATGTTCTGCTTTATTTCTGCGTGGCAGTTTGTGGCGGTCAAAATAAGATCTTCGCGCGTGCTGGCGTGCGCGGTCGGTGCGCATAGGCGCATAATCACCGCAAAAATACTACTTTCCTACGATATATGCAAATTTTTTTATAAAAAAATGATTTTTTGTATTAAAATAGTATAGAAACAGCCACCAAAAGTTAATCTTTGTTAAGATACTCTGGTGGCTGAATTGTATGATAAAGAGGACATGGTCCCGTGATGGTCCCGTGAACCGCAGGTAAAATTGTGTTAAATTTCCTTAACCAACTTGGGCGCCGTTTTTCACTTCGCGGGAAACCGTGGTGACCACTAATTTACCATCGGCATCGACGGCAGAGAGAATCATACCCTGACTCTCGATACCCATCATCTTACGCGGTGGGAAATTGGCGATAAAGAGCACCTGCTTACCAATCAGCACGGACGGATCCGGATACGACTGCGCGATACCACTAAGAATAGTACGTCCGCCCATTCCGTCATCCAAAGTGAACTGAAGAAGACGTTCGGACTTCTTAACCGGCTGACAATCTAAGACAGTAGCAACGCGGATGTCCATTTTGTCGAATTCATCAATAGAAGTGTCGGCTTTGATAGTAGCCGGTTTCCAGTTAGCGAGTTCGGCTTCTTTAGCTGCGGCTTCGTTCTCGGCTTTGATGCGTGCAAGGCGATCGAGTTGGGCTTGGATAGCATCGTCCTCGATTTTCTCAAAGAGGAGTGAAACCTCACCGAGGGATTGTCCTTCCGGCAGTAAATCAATGCGACCGAGATTTTCCCATTTAAATGGTGAATTGCTTAATGGTGACGCTGCGCTTAATGGTGCTATCATTTGACGCAATTTGTCCGATGAAAACGGCAAAAATGGTTCAAATGCTATAGAGAGATTAGCTGCTATCTGAAGCGCGAGATTGAGAATCGTAGCAGTGCGCTCCATATCGGTTTTAGCGAGCTTCCAAGGCTCTGTATCAGCCAGATACTTATTACCAATACGGGCGAGATTCATCGCCTCTTTCTGTGCCTCGCGGAACTTAAAGTCCTCAAGCAGCGATTCGAGTTGCGCTTTGACGTTCTTGAACTCGTCGATTGTAGCGCGGTCATAGTCGGTGAAATCGGAGGTTTTTGGTACTTTTCCTTCGAAATACTTCTTGGTCAGAACGAGTGCGCGGTTAACGAAATTGCCATAGATAGCCACAAGTTCGTTATTGTTGCGCGCTTGGAAATCTGCCCAGGTGAAGTCGTTATCTTTGGTCTCCGGTGCATTCGCCGTGAGGACATAGCGCAAAACGTCTTGTTTGCCCGGAAAATCGTCCAAGTACTCATTGAGCCAAACCGCCCAGTTGCGGGATGTGGAGATTTTATCGCCTTCGAGGTTGAGAAACTCATTGCTCGGTACGTTATCTGGCAAGATATATGAGCCATCGGCTTTGAGCATAGCCGGAAAGACGATGCAGTGGAAAACAATGTTATCTTTCCCGATGAAATGGATAAGACGTGTATCTTGGTCTTTCCACCAAGTCTCCCATTTACCCCATTTTTCAGGTTGCGCGTCGCAGATTTCTTTGGTGTTGGATATATAGCCTATTGGCGCATCAAACCAAACATAAAGCACTTTGCCTTCGGCACCTTCAACAGGCACAGGAATTCCCCAATCGAGGTCGCGCGTTACGGCACGTGGACGCAGTCCGCCGTCGAGCCACGACTTACACTGTCCATACACATTCGGACGCCATTCTTTATGGTCTTCCAGAATCCACTTCTCGAGCCATTGTTGGTATTGATCCAGCGGCAGATACCAGTGAGAAGTAGGTTTTTTAACGAGCGGATTGCCTGTTTCGGCGTTATACGGATTAATCAACTCTTCGGGTGAGAGTGTTGAGCCACATTTCTCGCACTGGTCGCCATAGGCGCCTGCGGCGTGGCAATGCGGACATTCACCGCGGATATTACGGTCAGTAAGGAAATGTCCGGTCTCCGGGTCATAGAACTGTTCGGTTGTTTGCTCGATAAACTTACCGTTGTCATAGAGTTTGCGGAAATAATCGGATGCAAACTTGTGATGGATAGCGCTTGTGGTGCGCGAATAGACATCGAATGAGATGCCGAAACGCTCAAAACTGGATTTGATGAGTTCGTGATAACGATCAACAACTTCTTGCGTAGTGATGCCCTCCTTGCGGGCACGAATAGTTACGGGCACTCCGTGTTCGTCGCTACCGCCAATGAAAAGGACATCACGTCCCTTGAGACGCAGATAGCGGACGTAGATATCTGCCGGAACATAGACTCCGGCGAGGTGTCCGATATGCACAGGTCCGTTTGCGTACGGAAGTGCAGTAGTTACTAAAGTACGTTTAAACATATATTACTTTGATTTTAATGCCATTGCAGAAGATAAGATATGTATCAATTCGTCACGTGTGACATTGCGTATTTTTCCCTCTTTAGCGACTGCGACATGACCGGTCTCTTCGGATACAACAATCGCGGTGGAATCGGAACATTTTTCACTTATACCGAGTGCAGCACGGTGTCGCAAACCGAACTGTTTGGGTATGTTTGTTTGTTTTGACACAGGTAAGATACAGGCTGCGGCGTAGAGACGGTGTCCGACGATAATGAGTGCGCCGTCATGCAAGGGCGTATTCTTGAAGAAAATATTCTCTATCAAGCTTGTTGAGATCGCGGCATCTATATATTCGCCTGTATCGGCATATTCTTTGAGTTCATTTCCTCCGGCGATAACGATGAGTGCACCTGTTTTGGAGCGAGACATGTGTTCACAGGCCATCACAATCTGGTCTACATCCTGCTCAGCCTGTTCGCCCCGCCGACGTAGATGTCCCCAGTTGCTGAATCGTGCGCCGACGCGGTAGAAGAATCCGCGAATCTCTTCCTGAAAGATAACAATAAGGGCGATGGCACCGACACTGATGATGCGCTCAAAGAGCGCGCCCGTTAGTTCGAGCTGGAAAACCATCGTCACGAGAAACCATGCGATAATAAAAGCAAGTATTCCCCAGAAGAGATTGACCGCACCCGAACGACGCAGGAGGCGGAAGGTCTCGTAGAGGATAACTGCTACCAATAGAATATCAACGATATCTTTTATGCCAAATTCAAAGCCGAACATGATAGGAACGTTTAAAGTTTAGTGGTTAGCGTTTTGTGGTTAGCTGTTTATTTATTGCGACGTCGTGGACGCGGATAATGCTTGCTCCGAGGGCGAGTGCTTTGCGGTTGGCGTCAACCGTAGCCTGCAATGCTTCCTCAGAAGTGGGTTCTACGCCTAAAGGCTTGTAAAACATTGACTTACGGGACAACCCAACGAGAATTGGCAAGCCTATGATAAGCAGGTCGCTGAGATTATCTAACAATTCGAGGTTCTGCTCGACGGACTTATTAAAGCCGAACCCGGGGTCAATAATCACATCTTTAACACCAAGGCGATGCAATTCATCCACCTTCTGAATAAGATTGTCAATAACCTGTACGGAGACCGGCAAGCTGTCATCTACCGGTGCATTATGTGTGAGGATATATGGCACTCCCAGTTGTGCAACGGTTGTGAACATTTCTCCGATTCCACCGGATATATCGTTAATTATGTCCACCCCAAAATCTGTCACAGCCCGACGGGCAATAGAAGCGCGGAAGGTGTCCACAGAGAGAATGGAGTCCGGATAAGTTGAACGTACTGCCCGCAAGGCTATCTGCAGTCTGCGCCACTCTTCCTGTTCGTCTATCGGCGTTGAACCTGGACGGGTGGAGCATGCTCCGATATCAAGTATGTCGGCACCCTCGTTGATGGCTTTTGCTGCCATTGCCAATATCTCTGCCTCGCTGATGTTGGAACATGAAAAAGCAAAGCTGTCGGTTGTGGCATTGATGATAGCCATGACCCTTGGTTGTGCCAAGGAAAATAAGTCTCCTTTTATATTTATTGCGGGTGCGCTCATTTGGGACGACAAAAGTACAAAAAAATATTGAAAATGCCGCAAAATTCGCGATAAATAATGCAAAAAATGCTGTTTTTTCCATAAAAGTGCACTTTTTTTGAATATTTTCGGAGAAAAATTGGTTCATATTAGATTTTTTTTGTATCTTTGCGGGCTGAAATTAGAATTATTACAAATTGCGCAATATGAAAAACGTATCAAGATTTGTTCTTTTAGCTCTCGCAGCGGTATCATTTTCCGCATGCCAAACCCGAGAATTGAACACCAAGGTGTCGAACACGACAGGTTGGAATTACTATGATCAACAAACAACAAACTTCGAGGCCAGAGAAGGTGTAGGTAATGTGAACCCGGTAGGAATGGTAGCTATCCAAGGCGGAACATTCACTATCGGTGAGAAAGATGAGTTCTTAACCGCTCCGCGTAACAATTTCCATCGTACTTTGACTGTTAGTTCTTTCTACATGGATAAGTACGAGATTACAACTCTCAACTGGAATGAGTATCTGCACTGGTTAGAGGTAGTGTTCGGCGATGTAGCTCCGAATCTCGTTGACCGCGCGCGTCCAAATAAGACTGTATGGCGTGAGGATATGGCTTACAACGATCCCTATGTGGAAAACTATTTTGACCATCCTGCGTTCTCTTTCTATCCTATAGTAGGTGTGACTTGGGATCAAGCTATGGCTTATTGCCAATGGCGTACTGACCGTGTCAACGAGATGGCATTGATTAATGCCGGCGCAATTGCTGTTCCTGACTTTGCATCTTTGCGTCCGACCGATGATGAGGCTTATAAAGAGGAGTGGGAGACATTGACCGGTTATCAGATGGATGAAGTACAGATGCCTAATCCGGAAGATCCGGAGAACCCTGTGACGATGTATCGTCCGAGTTACGAATACATCCGCGACAAGTTCGTATTCAACACAGAGAAATATTTGGAAGACGCCAAGTATGTGCCTGAATATGGCAAGAAACCTCGTCAGAACTCGTATGGAGAGTACCGCAAGGTGAATCGCGCTGACGGCGTGTTTGTTACTGGGTATCGTTTGCCGACAGAGGCTGAGTGGGAGTTTGCCGCTTATGCTCCTGTAGCGGGAGAAGATGGCTTGACGATTGAAGGAAAAATATATCCTTGGTCCGGTTATCATCCTCGTGACATGAGTAGAACGCAAGCCGGTAAGATGCAGGCTAACTTTGTTCGCGGCCGTGGCGACATGATGGGTGTGAGTGGTGCGTTGAACGATGGTTACGTAATTACTGCTCCGGTAGATGCTTTTGCTCCGAACGATTTCGGATTGTATAACATGGCGGGTAATGTGAACGAGTGGGTGCTTGATGTATACCGTGAGACCTCTTACCAAGAGACTTCCGAATACAACTCCTTCCGCGGTAACGTTTACATGAAGCCGAAGAAGAACGAAGACGGATCTTTCGTTATTGACTCCGTTGGTTGCTTTGCGCTGGAGTTCTCAGCGGAAGAAGACCGTCGTGATTTCAAGGATGGCGACTTTGCTTCGACGATTGATACCGACTATCCATATCCTGGCGATACTGCAGGTATCAAAAACCTCGAGGAAATCAAATATGACCCGACTGATATTCTTGCTCCGCAAATCACCAGCAGCACACGTGTATATAAAGGTGGTTCATGGCGTGACCGTATCTACTGGCTCAATCCGTCCACTCGCCGTTACTTAGAGCAAGACAGCTGCACGAGTACCATCGGTTTCCGCTGCGCAATGTCCACGCTCGGCGACCAGATTCCAAGTCAGTTCAGCCCGCGTTAATAACGTTTAGAATTTAGTGTTTAGAAAATAAAAATATATGAATTTTCCAAGTAATGTAAAATACACCAGTGAGCACGAGTGGATTCGTGTGGAAGGTGACGAAGCGTACGTAGGTATTACCGACTACGCACAATCGGAATTAGGTGAAATCGTTTTTGTAGACGTAGATACCGTAGGCGAGACGATTGGTCAAGGCGAAGTATTCGGTTCTGTAGAAGCTGTGAAGACAGTGAGCGACCTGAACATGCCGGTAGAGGGCGAAGTGCTTGAGTTCAACGAGACGCTGAATGATCAGCCGGAACTTGTGAATAACGACCCATACGGCGCAGGCTGGATGATCCGTATCGCCATCAAGGATAAGGCCCAGTTTGACAGCCTGATGGACGCTGAAGCTTATCAAGCTTCTCTCTAATCCGACGATACATAAAAAAGATAATCCGCGAGAGTATTCCCGCGGATTATTTTTATATAGGTGTATTGATTAGAATCCCGAATAGACAACTTCTACATCCATAGCATCCTCCAGATTACGTGAACTCATCACCTGTGTGGCGGATACGGTCTGCTGCTGCTTGATAGAGATGATGTAGGTATTACCATTGGCGTTGGTGGTAGAGATGACGTCAACCGGCACAAGGAGCATGTGCATTGTGTCTGGGTTATTGGTATAACGCAGTTGCTGCGTGAGCAGGGCAGACATGTCATAGGAGTAATAATACTCGGTGTCGCCGGCTTTATTTGAGCCTTTGGTGAGTTCTCCCAATAGTGCGCAGGTGTCTTCGGGCAGTTCGCGATGCCCAAAAAAGCGTTCCATCGCCGACTCTTTAATGAGGAGCATTTTCGGTGCAGGCTGCGACCAGTCCTCACGGTCCCTGACTTCGTCCACTCGGTTGCAGACATTGACGTGCACCTTAGCCATATTGACGTAGGGACGTTTGCCGTCGAGGCGTGCGTTAATACGACTCTGCATGTGCTTCATCGGAAACGAGAGGCGTGTATAGATATTAGCCGGCGCAACGATGTAGTTATAGAGGGCATCATCAGCAGCCAGTTTCTTGAATGTGCCTTGCTGGTCGGCATAGAGGATATGATTGACCTGCCGCACTTCGGAGTTGGCATAGAAAGATTTGATGTCCTTAACGGTAGTGTCCTTGCCGGCCTTATTATAAGTAAATGTATATTCTACATCTATAGCTATATCTATTATATTAAGGAGTGTGGTGCTACCATACTCGCAGGTGAGGTATAATCCGTTGAACTGTTTGGCAAATGCTTCCTGTGATTGGAAGTCTCGCAGGTTGAAGAACCTGGTGGCAAACGCATCGGAAGTCTTGGCGCGCACCAAGGTGTAGTATTTATCCTTTGATGATTCATAGACGGAGTCGAGCCTCTGGGAAGCCAGGATGAGCTTGGTGTTATCCAAAATATTCACGCTGGATTCGGAGACATATTCTTCCGGGTCGATATTGGTGAGATAGGTTTTGGAATAGGTGAACGTTCCTTTATCCATTTCGCGGGCATTGATACCGATGGGGGCATTTCCGTCTCCGAACCAGGTTCCATAACATAAACGCAGGTAAACACCTGAGAGTTGGGCGTTGTCCGGATAACGGAATCCTTCCGGGCAAGCGAACTGCGCCAGCACGTCGGCATGCAAGGTGCCGTATTTATTCTCCATTTCACCGAGTAGGAACGAGTCCGGCATGGACGTGATGGACTCGCACATGACGAGTGCGGAGTTAATACCGAACGTATCCACCCGCACGTAGATGGAGTCCTCTTGCTCGATGATAGAGCCACCGGCAGAGATGGAGTCATCTTTGCAGCCGTACAAGCATGCAGCGAGGGCTAATAGTATAAAGAAGAATCTATTCCGCATTATCCAGTAATGAATTGCAAAAATCTGCATAGTTAGTTAAGTCGTCTCCATTATAGGGCATGATGGGTTTGCCGCTTGTCTGTGCGTAGTTGAGCAGCCGCTGGTTGATATTTGGTGTGGAAAGGATGATGGCATCTGAATAGTCGATAGCCAAGCGCATCAGTTCTTCGTAACCGACCTGGAAGCCAGCGATACTGCGCACTGCGTTCTCGGACAGGCCGTCGATGAGCAGTTTCTGCGTGAAAGTCGAATTGAAAGGCGTTTTGTAGTCGTTATCATCCAGCGAGAGGACGATTTTTGCGTTGGTAAAGAAAGGTGTATCGGCATATGCAGTGCGGAGATAAAGCGGAGCGAGCGCTCCCATCCAGCCGGAGCAGTAGATGATGTTAGGCGTCCAGCGCAGTTTCTTGACTGTTTCGACAGCGCCACGAGCAAAGAAGATGCAACGTTCATCGTTATCCGGATACTCGATGCCATTGTCATCAACAACACCTTTTCGGCGTCCGAAATAGTCGTCGTTATCGATGAAGTAAATCTGGATACGCGCCGTCTGAATACTTGCTACCTTAATGAGCAAGGGATGATCGGCATCTTCGATGATAAGATTCATACCAGACAGTCGAATCACTTCATGTAACTGGTTGCGACGTTCGTTAATCTCCCCAAATTTAGGCATAAAAGTGCGGGTCTCCCAACCTTTACCCTGGAAGAATTCGGGCAAACGACGGTTAATCAACCTTATAGGCGTCTCTTCGGCCATATAAGGGAAAATCTCCTGCGCGAGAAATAAGATACGATTCGGCTCACTCATAAGCGTAGTTTTTAAGGGGAAAATAACTTCCCACTGCAAAGGTACGAAAAATATTCGATATTTGCACAATTTATTATCATTTTTTTTGCATTTTCGTATATTTTTAGTAATTTTGCACGCTTTTTAGAACATAAAATACAAAAATTCATGCAAATTTTATCAACAAAGCTTGAATTGACCCAACAGGTCGCAGCATGCAAAAGACAAGGTAAAACGATTGGCTTGGTGCCTACGATGGGAGCTCTCCATGAGGGACATGCTTCCTTAGTGAAGAAAGCGGTAGCTGAGAATAATGTTGTTTTTGTGTCGGTTTTCGTTAATCCGACGCAGTTTAACAATAAAGAAGATCTCGCCAAGTATCCTCGTAACCTCGAACGCGACGCGCAATTACTGGAATCGATAGGTGCTCACTTTGTTTTTGCCCCAACTCCGGAAGAGATGTATACCGCCGAGGAGATGAACTCCACGTTTGTATATGATTTTGAAGGATTAGACAAGGTGATGGAAGGCAAAATGCGTCCTGGTCACTTTAATGGTGTAGTACAAGTAGTTAGCCGCTTGTTCTATTTGGTTCAACCGGACAGGGCTTATTTCGGCGAGAAGGATTATCAGCAGCTGGCGATTATTCACCAGATGGTAGAAAGGTCGGCGCTGAAAGACACATTTGGCGATTTGAAGATTATCGGTTGCCCGATCGTTCGCCAAGCGGATGGACTGGCTATGAGTAGCCGAAACGAACGCTTGTCTGAATCAGAGAAGAAACTTGCAACTAACATTTACAGAATACTGAAAAGCTCGGTGGAATCGGCAAAAAATGCTTCTGTCCGTGAGATTGAGCAGCAAGTAACGGATGCTATTAACGCTATCGACGGACTGGAAGTGGAGTACTATGAGATTGTGGACAAGACGACTCTTCTGCCGGCAAAAGATTTCTCAAACACTATAGGATGCGTTACTGTTTATTGCGGGCCGGTGAGACTGATTGACAATATTATGTATTAATGCGGGTCATAATTGACAAATATATTCCTTTTGTGCAAGAAGTGTTGGCGCCTTATGCAGAGGTGACAGCGCTGGAACCAGAGGCTATTACGGCTGCGGCTGTGCGCGATGCGGATGCGCTTATTATACGTACGCGAACGAAGGTAAATGGCTCTCTGTTAGAGGGATCGGCTGTGCAATTTGTAGCCACTGCCACGATAGGATATGATCACATTGATACTAATTATTGTGATGAGCACGGAATCTATTGGATGTCATGTCCCGGCTGCAATGCTCAAGCGGTGTGCGACTATATTGAGGAGTGCTTATGTGAGTTAGCCGTACCGGAGTATTCAATGGTAGGTGTGGTAGGAGTTGGTCATGTGGGGTCATTGGTAGCCAAGATGGCTGAGCGAAAAGGGTATAATGTTCTGCTCAATGACCCCCCTAAGAATATTGGCCAAAGTATCCGTGAAATCGAAGAAAAATGCGATTTTATAACCTTCCATACTCCTATAATGAGAGCAGGGCTTTATCCCACCTATCACCTCTGTGACGAGGACTTCCTACGGCACTGCAAACCGAATGCGATAATTGTTAATGCGGCTCGAGGAGGAGTGGTGGATGAGGCGGCTTTATTAGCTTCCGGCAAACGGTTTGTCTTGGATACTTGGGAGAATGAGCCGCATATGAATGCCGAAGTAGTTATGCGTGCTGAATTGGCCTCATTTCATATTGCAGGCTACTCGGTGGAAGGCAAATTGAATGCCTCACAGATGTGTTTAGATGCTTTTTCGGCACATTTTGGTACTCCGATTTTGTCAATTGACAAAAAAGTTGTATCTTTGCACGCTGATTATGGGGACAGCGCTTCTGGATGGTTACGACGCGTCTCTGACCAACTGAAGGCGCAACCCGACCGATTTGAACAACTACGTAAACAATACAAACTAAGATAATGGCAAATTTTCAAAAACTGACACCACGTTCGGAGGATTACTCTAAGTGGTACAATGAATTAGTAGTGAAAGCCGATTTGGCAGAACAATCTGCCGTTCGCGGATGTATGGTGATTAAGCCTTACGGTTACGCTATTTGGGAGACTATTCAGGCCGAATTAGACCGTCGTTTTAAGGAAAAAGGTGTGAAGAATGCGTATTTCCCGTTGCTTATTCCAAAATCTTTTCTGAGCCGTGAGGCGGAGCATGTAGAAGGCTTTGCGAAGGAGTGCGCTGTGGTTACCCACCACCGCCTGAAGAATGATCCAAGTGGAAAGGGCGTTATTGTGGATCCTGATGCTAAATTAGAGGAAGAATTGATTATTCGTCCGACATCAGAGACTATTATATGGTCCACATACAAAAATTGGATATCATCCTACCGCGACCTACCTATTTTGTGCAACCAGTGGTGCAACGTGATGCGTTGGGAGATGCGTACACGCTTGTTCCTGCGCACGGCGGAGTTCCTATGGCAGGAGGGACATACTGCACACGCTACGAAAGAGGAGGCGGAAGACTATGCGCGCACGATGTTGGATGTGTATGCCGATTTTGCTGAGAATGTGATGGCTATTCCGGTAGTGAAGGGCGTCAAGTCGCCGAACGAGCGCTTTGCCGGTGCACTGAATACATATTGTATCGAAGCTATGATGCAGGATGGTAAGGCATTGCAGGCCGGAACATCTCATTTCCTCGGCCAGAACTTTGCAAAGTCGTTTGACGTGACATTCCTGTCGAAAGAGAATAAGTATGAGTACGTTTGGGCTACGTCATGGGGCGTATCTACCCGCCTGATGGGGGCTTTGATTATGACGCACTCGGATGACAATGGTTTGGTGCTTCCACCGCATCTGGCTCCTATTCAGGTTGCGATTGTTCCTATCTTCAAGACTCAAGAGCAGTTAGACGGTATTATGACTAAACTTAATCCCATCGCAGACAACCTGAAGAAGCTCGGTATTCGCGTGGAAGTGAACACGTCTGAGAAGTACACTCCGGGTTATAAGTTCGCTGATTATGAGCTGAAAGGTGTGCCTGTTCGTTTGGCGATGGGTGGACGTGATTTAGAGAATGGCACGATTGAAATAGCTCGTCGTGATACACTGACTAAAGAGACCATTTCTATCGATGGAATCGAGGAAAAAATACAATCCTTGCTTGAAGAGATACAGCGCAACTGCTACCAAAAAGCGTTTGATTTCCGCATTGCTCAGACGCGTGAAGTGAACTCTTATGAGGAATTCAAAGAGGAAATTAAGAAGGGAGGTTTCTTGCTCTGTCATTGGGATGGAACTCCAGAGACTGAGGAACGTATCAAAGACGAGACAAAGGCCACTATCCGTTGTATTCCGCTGGAGAACTTGCCGGGTCATAAGAACGAGCCTGGCAAGTGCATGGTAACGGGTAAACCATCTGCTGGAAGAGTAGTATTTGCTATTGCGTACTAATCGTTTGGCACAAATTTTGTACAAGCAGTGGTAAATGATGAAAAAGCTGCTGTATATATTACTGATATTGGCAGTGGGTAATCATCTACTCGCTGCCAATCAGCATTTAGATTCGCTAATGCTATATGTGAATGGTCAAGATACCTTGTATTTGGCCTTCCTGCATGACGTATATGTCTATCCTCCGTTGCAGTTCAAGAATAAGAAGCAGGAGAAATTCTACTGGAAGACGGTACGTGACGTGCGCAAGACTTTGCCTTACGCGAAGCTGATTACAGCCGATATGGCTCAAGCGGATGCGGAATTGGCGAAGCTTCCGACGGACAAAGAGCGTCGTAAATGGTGGAGACAGTATGAGCGCTATCTATTCAAGAAGTATGAGAAAGATTTCCGTGGCATGTACGCTTCGCAGGGTCGTATGTTGATGCTGCTTATGGACCGTGAGTCAGACAAAACAAGTTACGAACTCATTAAGAAATACAAAGGCAAAGCATCGGCAAACTTCTGGCAATTTGTCGCCAAACTGTTCAAGAATGATTTGAAAGAGGAGTACGACGCATCAGACAAGGATCGCATTGTAGAACGCGTTATTACGCTGGTTGAAGCCGGTCAATTATAAGATTCTGATACTCGGTCTTCATTTGATTGACATATGCATCATCCGTTAGTAACCGCTGTAGTTCACGACGGATGATTTTGTTTTTGAAATTAGGTCCGACGGCTTCGTAGATGACTTGTTTCCCAGCGATTATATTAGGTAGGGTGTAGAATCGAATCTTGAAGATAAACGGTTCAAGCCAACCTAACCAGTGTGAGGTATAGATGCGATAGACGGCTAATTGTGGGCAACCGAGAAGTGCCACTTCGAGCGATGCGGTTCCGGATGTGACGAGCGCTACTTTAGCTTGCGAGACAACGTCCCATGTATTGCGGGATAGTTGTTCTCCGTTGCGCAGATATTTGGCATAGAAGTCGTCCTCTATATTTGGCGCTGCGGTAACAATAATCGATTTGATTTGGCCCTTTGTTTGTGCCTCTCGTGCTGCGATTAGCATTTTAGGCAGACAATTGGCTATCTCGCCGCGCCGGCTGCCCGGAACGAGCGCGATGGAGGATTTTATGTTTGCGAATGTAGATTTGCTATTTTCCGACTTATACCTACTAATTGCCTCCGCCGTAGGATTACCTACGTAAGTGCAACTATAACCGAATTTCGCGTAGAAGTCCGGCTCGAATGGGAATATAGCGAGTACCTCGTCACAAAGGCGTGCAATCTTATGAATACGGTGGGTTTTCCACGCCCACACTTTCGGTGGAATATAATAGATTATTTTTATATTAGGTAGATGTGTGCGCGCGAACTGCGCCATCTTGAGGTTGAAGGACGGATAATCAACAAGAATGAGTTGATCCGGTTGTTCGCGCAACAGAGCCTCTTGTGCGATGCGGAAGTTCTCTTTTATCTGTTTGGCATGACGTAGAACGGCGATAACACCCATAAATGCCATGTTTCTATAGTGCTGGAAGAGGGTCGCACCCTGTTGGAGCATGCAATCCCCTCCCAGACCTATAAACTGTGCTTCCGGGTCTTTAGCTCGAAGTTGCTTCATGAACTCTGCGGCGTGCATGTCGCCGGAAGCTTCGCCAACGATAAAGAAATACTTCATCAATTGCGTTTTATTCAGGCATCATGACCACTTCAAAGACATTGCCTGAGTTGATGAGTTTCTTGAGTGTGTTCTGCACGGTCTCAGCCGTAACGGATTTCACAGCCTCGGCGTAGTCAGCAGGCAGGTCAATGCCATAACGATAGTATTCCTCCAAGGCATTTATCCACCAATCATTCTGCTCTAACTCTTCTGAAAAGTCTTTGAGCATGGACTCTTTGGCTTTTTGAAGGTCTTCCTCAAGCGGACCGTCTTTGATGATAGTTTGCACTTCCTCGTGGATTATTTGCATGAGACGTTCCTGTTTGAGCGGATCGGTATCGAACTGCATAAGCAGGATAGCGCATGGAACAGGTACATGTCTAAGGAATCCGGCGGTACCAACGCCATAAGAACCACCTTCACGTTCACGAACAGACTCCAAGTAGCGCATATCAAGCACTCGTCCAATCACTTCCATATTGAGGGCATTTGCCAAAGTGTACGGAATGTCGTAAGAGGTGTATTGGATACGGTTGGTAGCGGTTTTGATTTGCATATCACGGGTGAAATAGTTCTGCAGCTCACCCTTGGGGGTGCGGATTCCGTGGTCTTGGAAGTGCTCTTTCTTGCCCTTGGCTTTGATGCCTCCGAGCCATTTACTGATGAGCGCAACGGTCTCGTTATTTTCCGGATGAATATTGCCGACAAAGATAAAGGTGAAATCAGCCGGATTAGCGAACCGTGCTTTGTAAATCTCCAACACTTTGTCGAGCGATACTTTGTCGAGGAGTTGTTTGTTGAGCAGAATTACGCGTTCGGAGTGATCTGCTGCCATCATGGATACTGAGTCGCGGAAGATAGCTTTGTGGTTTTTATCCTTGTTAGCCAGTTGGTTTGCCAACATGCCCATGAGTGTCTGGTAAGCCTCTTCGTCACGGCGCGGAGCTGTAAAGGACAGGTAGATAAGTTGCAGCATGGTTTCAAAGTCCTTTACGGACGAAGCGCCCATGAATGTCTCTTCGTATGAACCGATATCCCCATTGAGACTGACGGTTTTACCTGTAAGTGCTTTCTGCAAGCCCGTATATGAGAAGTCGCCCAGTCCCATGAAGGAGATAACATCTGTAGCCAATGCTGCGGAAGGTAGGTCAGCTGTTTCAACGAGCGAGCGTCCACCATCAGAGTAGGCATAGACATTGATCTCGTCAGACTTGAACTCGGTAGGTTTGATGATTACGCGAATACCATTTTTGAGCAGAAGTTCGGTTGTGCCGAGTTCGGCATTAGTGATTGTTTTCTTGACAGCACCTGCTTTTGGAGCTTTTTTGACGAGTTGATTATCCACTTCTTCCTCTTTTGGAGCTTCGATTTCCATGGACTCAACTTGTTTGAGGATTTCCAGTACCTGCTGTTCAGTTGGTATGTTTACACCCTCTTTCTCTGGTCCCATAATGGATATACCCGGGTTAGGCGTAAAATATGCTTTAGCCATTTGGTTAACCATATCGACGCTCCACATGGGCAGCAGTTGCTTGGTGATTTCATATTCGGCCTCTATACCTGGGCAAATCTCGTTGCGTGTGAAATGGCGCACGTATTCGCGTGCAAGAGTTTGATTCTTGCGGGTATTACGCTCATTGTAGGCTTTTTCTATGTCGTTGAGAACATCGGTTTTAGCACGTTCGAGTTCGGCATTAGTAAAACCATAGCGACGCATTTTCTCTAATTGGGTCATGAGTTCCACGAAGGCTTCTGTCTCACGACCTTCCTTAGGTATACAAATAGCTTTGAAGCCGTCTTTGAGTTTGAAGAGTTCAGTGTAGTACGCATAGTACCCAACGGAAGCTGCAGAAGGTTGCATAGCCAACTCCTCGAAGCGGTGGTTAAGCATATGGCGAATCAGTTGGTGCATAATATTCTGCGCATATTCGGCCAAAGTGCCTTTCAGAGCTACCGGAAGCTGCTCGTGCAAATACTCTACGGACTCCATTGTTTGTTGTGCCTCTTTGTCGGTAGCGATAGCTACGGTAGGTTGGCTGTAAAAGTCCACGGTATACAAAGGTCGCTCGCCACGATTAGCGCGTGCTGGAACATCAGCCCAAAGGGCTTTGATTTTTGCCTCAATCTGATCCACATCGATATCACCAACAACGATGATAGCTTGGTTGTCAGGACCATACCATTTCTTATAGTATGAACGCAGGGCCTCGTATTCGAAGTTATTGATTACAGCAGTGTCGCCAATGATGTCGCGTTTGCCATACTGTGAGTTAGGGTAGAGTTTAGCGCGAACGATGTTACCCATGCGCCCGTTGGCGTTGTTACGTGTGCGCCACTCTTCACGAATGACACCACGTTCTGCGTCTATTTCTTCCGGAAGAAGTAGCAAACCGCAAGCCCAGTCGTGCATAACGAGGAGGGCAGAGTCAATGATACCTTCGCGGATTGTAGGCACGTCAGAGAGGCGATAAACAGTTTCATCGATAGAGGTGTAAGCATTGATATTACCGCCGAAATTCACACCAATGGATTCAAAGTAATTGATGATACCTTTGCCGGGATAGTGCTGGGTACCATTGAAAGCCATATGCTCTAAGAAGTGAGCCAAACCATTCTGATTATCTTCTTCGAGGACAGCTCCTACTGCTTGTGCGATGTGGAAATCGCAGCGTTGCTTAGGTTGCTCGTTGTGACGGATATAGTACGTTAAGCCGTTCTCCAATTGTCCAAAACGGATAGCAGAGTCTAATGGCAATTTTGTTAGTTCTTGTGCGTTTGCACTAATCATCAGCCCCAATATAAGGGCTACAAATGAGATTTTTTTCATACCTTATTCTTTTGTTTTGGTTTTTCTGCTTTTAACTGGTTTGGCTTGCGTATT
>JAEDLW010000012.1:0-31182 GCA_016295035.1 Paludibacteraceae bacterium | reverse complement strand
TCAAAAAAATGTAGTACCTTTGCACCCGAAATGATGAATACAAAAACTCTATGGCTGGTGTAGCAGATATTAAGCCTAAATTGCCGGCGCTTGCAGTGGATGCAGCATGCTCCGGAAATCCAGGAATAATGGAGTTCCGAGGCGTCGTCGCTGATACCGGAACGGAAGTGTTCCGACGCGGCCCCTTCCCCCATGCTACCAATAATATCGGCGAGTTTCTCGCACTCGTACTCGGCTTGGCGTACCTAAAGAAATATAATCTTCCTTGGGTGCTCTACACCGACAGCGTGACCGCACTCGCATGGGTAAGAGAAAAACGATGCAAATCGAAGTTAGATTGGAACGAGGAAAATACGGATTTGCTGCTGATGGTTCGTAAGGCGGAAGAATGGCTTCGCGCGAACACATGGACTACAGAAATACGCAAGTGGGAAACAACGCTCTGGGGAGAAATTCCTGCTGACTTCGGCAGAAAATAAAGGGGAAAAATAGCAAGGTTAAAAGTGATATTTTTAAGTGACAAAATTAAAAAAATCACCAAATCTCTTGTGCGTGTGCGAAAAATATAGTACCTTTGCAGTCGGTTTGAAAATCAACAATAAAAACAATTATAAACAATTAAATTTTAATTCATTATGACAAAAGTAGCTATTAACGGTTTTGGCCGTATTGGTCGTCTGGCTTTCCGTCAGATGTTCGAAGCAGAGGGCTATGAAGTAGTTGCAATCAACGACTTGACCAGCCCAAAAATGTTGGCACATCTTCTTAAATATGACACAGCTCAAGGTGGTTTCGCCGGCAAGTTCGGTGAGGGCAAACACACTGTGGCTTACAAAGATGCTGTTCTCGCAGAGGATGGTAAAACTGTCGTTACTCCTGGTTCGATCACAGTTGACGGTAAGGAGATTACAATCTACGCTATGCCAAACGCTGCTGAGCTTCCTTGGGGCAAACTCGGTATCGATGTAGTTCTCGAGTGCACAGGTTTCTATACCAGCAAAGCAAAAGCTGAGGCTCACATCCAAGCCGGCGCTAAGAAAGTCGTTATCTCTGCTCCTGCAGGCAATGACCTGCCGACCATCGTTTACAATGTAAACCACAAAACTCTGACTCCGGCTGACACCGTTATCTCTGCTGCTTCTTGCACAACCAACTGCTTGGCTCCTATGGCTGCAGCGCTCCACAAATATGCTCCGATTCAAAGCGGTATCATGTCAACCATCCACGCTTACACAGGAGACCAGATGATTCTGGACGGCCCACAACGTAAGGGAGACCTCCGTCGTAGCCGTGCAGGTGCGCAAAACATCGTTCCTAACAGCACCGGCGCTGCTAAAGCTATCGGTCTCGTTATTCCTGAACTGAACGGTAAACTCATCGGTAGCGCACAACGCGTTCCGACTCCAACAGGTTCTACCACTATCTTGGTTGCTGTCGTTAAAGGTAAAGACATCACAAAAGAGGGTATCAATGCCGCTATGAAAGCTGCCCAAACCGAGAGCTTCGGTTACACAGAGGACGAAATCGTTTCCAGCGACGTAATCGGTATGCGCTTCGGCTCTCTCTTCGATGCAACACAAACTATGGTTGCTAAAATCGACGAGGATACCTACCAAGTACAGGTAGTTAGCTGGTACGACAACGAGAACAGCTACACCAGCCAAATGGTTCGCACGATTAAGTATCTCGCAGAGCTTAAGTAATGAAGAAACAATAATTTAAGAAATTATTGTAAAAAAAATGACATGCGCTTGCGTATGTCATTTTTTTGTTGTACTTTTGCGGCGCTAAAATGAATAAATTGGATAACTATGGATAAACAGACACGTAATTATGTGGACGCTTTTATGGCGAACCTCATTGCCAAAAATCCCGGTGAGCACGAATTTCACCAAGCAGTAAGTGAAGTGGTGGAAAGTGTAGCACCAATGATAATGGCGTATCCGTATTTGCGCGAGCAGAAAGTGATGGAGCGAATGGTTGAACCCGAACGCGTGATCATGTTCCGCGTTCCGTGGATGGATGACCAAGGCGAGGTGCAAATCAATCGCGGTTTCCGTGTACAGATGAACAGCGCCATCGGTCCGTACAAAGGAGGTATCCGTTTCCACGCGAGTGTTAACCTGAGCATTATGAAGTTCCTCGCTTTTGAGCAGACGTTCAAAAACGCCTTGACGACATTGCCGATGGGTGGCGCAAAAGGTGGTAGCGACTTCAATCCACGTGGCAAGTCCGATGCCGAAGTGATGCGTTTCTGCCAATCATTTATGACTGAACTGCAGCGTCATATAGGTGCAGATACTGATGTGCCTGCAGGTGATATCGGCGTAGGTGGCCGTGAGATCGGTTATATGTTTGGTCAATACAAACGTCTGCGTGACGAGTTCACCGGTACGCTGACGGGAAAAGGCCAGCAATGGGGTGGGTCGCTTATGCGTCCTGAAGCTACCGGTTATGGCGCATGCTACTTCGCCGAAGCTATGCTTGCTACTCGCGGTGAGAATTTCGCAGGAAAGAAAGTGTGCATATCCGGTTCTGGTAATGTGGCGCAATATGCTGCGCAAAAAGCTATGCGTCTTGGAGCTAAAGTGTTGACACTCAGTGACTCCGACGGCTTCGTTTATGACCCGGAAGGACTGACGGAAGAAAAGATGGCATTTGTGTTCGAGTTGAAGAATATCCGTCGTGGCCGTATCAAAGAGTATGTCGCCAAGTTCCCACAGGCGCAGTATTTTGCAAGAGAGCGTCCATGGCGTATCCCATGCGACATTGCTATGCCTTGTGCTACGCAGAACGAAATAGAGAAAAACGATGCTGAGAACCTGATTAAAAACGGCTGCTTCTGCGTGACCGAAGGTGCTAACATGCCGAGCACACCGGAAGCAATTGCTATCTTCCAAGCTGCGAAGATACTCTACAGCCCCGGTAAAGCAAGCAACGCCGGCGGTGTAGCTACTTCCGGTTTGGAGATGACGCAAAACAGCATGCGGCTCAAATGGACAGCAGAAGAGGTGGACGAACGCCTCCGTACTATCATGGCGGATATCCATGCAGCCTGCCTCAAATATGGCACCGAAGAAGACGGTTATATCAATTACGTCAAGGGTGCCAACATCGCCGGATTCATGAAAGTAGCGAATGCGATGGTTGAACAGGGCTTGGTATAAGACTATGGAAACAAATAACTATACATCGTTGATGGAACGTCGTGTGAGACGTATCCTGCTCGTGTGCAATAACTACGATAGTTTTGCGCTGGAGGAGGATGGTCGTATCGACGTGCAAATAGCTCAGGAATATACTGAGTTAAATATCAGTAATCCACCTACTATTATTCGTGCGGAAACCACACGCGAAGCGTTAAATCGTGTTGAGCAAGGTGAAGATTTTGACCTTATTTTGACGATGTATAGTACGGGTGAATTGGATGTGTTTGATTTTGCCCAAAACGCGAAGCAACTCCTTCCTAATTGCCCGATAGTGCTGTTGTCTTCATTCAGCAAAGAGATTTATCGTCGCATCGAGCAGCATGATAAGAGCCATATAGATTATATATTCAGTTGGAATAACTCGACTGACCTTATTATAGCTATCATCAAGTTGTTGGAGGATAAAATGAATGCGCCTCATGATATTCTTGATGAGGGCGTACGGGCTATCCTGCTTGTAGAAGATAGTGTGCGCTATTACTCCACATACTTGCCGTTGCTCTATAAATTGGTATTGCAGCAGAATTTAATTGCTATCAGGGACGCACTTAACGAGAAGCAGCAGCTTATGCGTAAACGTGCACGCCCAAAAGTGCTTCTGGCGACTTGCTATGACGAAGCGGTTGAGTTATACAATCAATATGGTAAGAATATTATCGGCGTTATTTCAGATATCGGATTCGTTTTGCATAGAGGTGAACCATCTGCCTCTGAGAAGTTGGATGCGGGTGTGGACTTATGCAAACTTATCCGTGAAGATAATCCTACGATGCCGTTCTTGATGCAGTCTTCTCAGGAATCCATGCGCTCTATTGCTCGTCAACTCAAGGTAGGTTTTGTTATTAAACAATCGAAGACTTTAACGCAGGAAGTGAGTGAGTATATTGAGAGAGAGTTTGGTTTTGGTGATTTCATAGCTCGCGACCCGCGAACAGGCAAAGAGATTGCCCGTGCGAGTGACTTGGAAGGCTTTGAGCGTATTATATCCACTATTTCTTCTGCAGCATTCCGCCGCTTGAGTGATAATAACTACCTCAGTAAATGGCTGTTTGCCAGAGGATTGTTCTCTGTAGGCCGACCTGTAAGCGCTCTGAAGATTCAGGATGATTCAGATATTGAGAATATCCGTCAAACGAATATCCGCCTAATCCATGATTATCGTATCAACCAGGCCTTGGGGGTGGTGGCTAAATATGCAGCCGATACATATAACGATACCATTTGGTTCGCCCGTTGTGGAAATGGCGCATTAGGTGGAAAGGGTAGAGGACTGGCTTTCCTCAACCATATGCTACAGAAGAACGATTTGTACGATAAATGGCCTGATGTGCGAGTGTTTGTGCCTCGTACCATGGTTATTACTACAGACTATTTTGATCAGTTTATTCACGATAATGGCCTTCAGTACGTTATCAACGCCGATTTGGCTGATGAAGAGATATTATCCGAGTTTGTTGCTGCGGCTTTACCGATAGAGTTGCGCGACGCCTTGCGGCACTTTATCTGTGTGACACATAGACCATTGGCCGTGCGCTCGTCCAGTAAGCTGGAAGATTCTTACTATCAGCCGTTTGCAGGGGTTTACAGTACCTATATGATACCTAATACGGAGAATGAGGACCAGCAGCTACGTCTGCTCAGTAAAGCCATAAAGTCCGTTTACGCTTCCGTTTATTACGCTGCTTCTCGTGGTTATATCACATCAACAGGTAATGTGCTCAGTGAAGAAAAAATGGCTATTGTGCTGCAAGAAATCTGTGGTGAGCAGGAAGGAAACTATTACTTCCCGGTTATCTCTGGTGTGGCGCGCAGTGTCAATTTCTATCCGGTAGGCAAAGAGAAACCCGAAGATGGTATAGTGAAAGTGGCCTATGGTTTGGGTAAAGTGGTAGTGGATGGCGAACAGGTTCTTCGTTTTTCACCTAAATACCCGAAGAACGTAATGCAGACTTCCACCGTGGACTTAGCTATGCGCGAGACGCAGCAATCTATGTTGGCGTTGTCGCTCAGTCCTGAGAAGTTTAAGACATCTATTGACGATGCGGTCAACCTCGAGCGTATTCCTATTTACGAGTGCGGTCAGTTCGAGTCGCTTAAGCTTATTGCTTCCACCTATGACCGAGAGAATATGCGTGTTGTAGACTCTTGTTATCCCGATGGGCCAAGAATAGTCTCATTTGCGCCGCAGTTGAAGTTCAACACCTTCCCATTAGCAGATATCGTCAAGCACTTGTTGCTCGTTGCAGAACAGGAGATGAAGTGTCCGGTTGAGATAGAGTTTGCTGTTAATTTGGAGCATAATCCGCAAATATTCCATGTATTGCAGATACGCCCTATTTCTGCAGACTCATTAAATGCGAAAGTGGAGTGGGATAAGATAGATGATAGTGGCGCGTTCTTGCGTTCCGGTAATGCGCTTGGTGTTGGACAAATAGACGATGTGTGTGATATTATATATCTTCGCCGCGATGCGTTCGATGTGCTGCATACAATCGAAATGGCCGATACTATTCGTCAATGGAACGCTGTAATGCGGCAGGAAGGTAGGCAGTATCTACTGATGGGATTTGGCCGATGGGGGTCACAAATACCTACCTTGGGTGTGCCAATCCAATGGAGTGATATCAGCGAGGCAAAGGCCATTGCAGAGTGCAGCTTAGAGAATTTCCGTATTGAGCCAAGCCAAGGAAGTCACTTCTTCCAGAATATGACATCTTTTAATGTGGGCTATATCAATGTAGATGAGTGGGCACGAGTTAATGACTTATGCGATTGGCAGCAGTTAGATGCGCTACCTGCAGTCGAAGAGACGACTTATGTGCGCCATATACGTGTTTCTCAACCGCTTTCTATGTATATAGATGGCTATAACAACAGAGCACTAATCGCAATTAACGATTAGTGCCCGAGACATCTACTAAATAGTATTTTTTTTAGAAAATATCCTCTTCCTCAAGTGTAGGAATAGGTGCTTCCTGCGTTTCGGGTTCCGGTTGATCCTCGCGATTATTCATGTTGCGATATTCCTCCGGACGATAGAGAATCTGTACATTTTCAGCAATCACCTCTGTTTTACGGCGGATTTGACCGTCTTTCTCCCATGTTCGAGTCTGAAGTTTACCTTCTACGTACAATTTCATGCTCTTGCGGACGTACTTCTCAGCCCACTCGGCCAGATTGCGCCATAAAACAATTGCGTGCCACTCTGTTTTATCAGGCACTTGTGTGCCATTTTGCATAGTATAACCACGCTCCGTGGTTGCCAAATTGAAATTGGCAATCGCAACTCCACGATCTAAATAACGGACTTCAGGATCTGCCCCTACATTACCTACTAAAATGACTTTGTTAACGCTGCTCATAGTGCTTTTCTAAATTTCGTTGCAAAATTACTGCTTTTTTTTTATTCATGCAAATACTGGAAATAAAAAGGAAAAAATGTTAATTTTTCTAAGGCTATCTTTTTACGATTATCCAGATGATAATAGGTGCTCCGAAGAGTGCACTCATCGTGGATATTGGCAGTGGGTAAGTGAATAGGTTGCATAGTATATCGCAGATGAGAAGCAAGTTGGCTCCGACTAGCGCCGTGGCAACTACGGTGGTTCGGTGGTCAGAAGTTCGGAATAAACCACGAGCGATATGGGGTACTGCCACACCGACAAAAGCAATTGGGCCGCAGAAGGCAGTTATTCCTCCTGCCAGAAGGCAGGTTGCTATAACAATCATGCGACGAGTTTGCTCGATATTGACACCTAAGGCTCGTGCATAATTTTCACCTAACAAGAGGCCATTAAGCGGCTTAATCAACGTGAGAACTAAGATTGCGCCCACTAAGATGGTGATGGCTAAAATTAACAATTCACTCCAACCTACTGAAGAGAGTGAACCAAGCGTCCAGACGATAAAGAGCTTGAGCGCATCCGGATTAGCGAAGTTCTGTATCAGGTTAACCAGTGCACCGGCAATAGAGCCAATCATCATACCGACTATCAGCAAACTGACATTATTCTTAACTTTGCGTGCTACGGCCAGTACTAAAAGTAGAACAGCCGCGGCTCCAATAACTGCAGAAGTGACAACGGCTACTTGTCCCATAGCTGCAAGTTGGAGGCCAAACATCGTTGAGGACATCGTTACCAAGGCTACGCCTAATCCGGCTCCGCTGCTTACACCTAAGATATACGGTCCTGCTAAGGGGTTGCGGAATAGCGTTTGCATCATTAAACCACTGACAGACAAAGCAGCACCGGCTAAAATAGCTGTAATAACGCGAGGTAAACGGAGTTGCAAAAGGATATTATTTCCCAAGTCCGTAAGACCGTCACTCCATGACCATAAACCATCAGAAAGCAACCAGATACTGCCGCTGCATATATCTAATGCGAAGAACAGAAACAGTACCACTGATAAAGTAGCAAACCAAAGGCCATATGATTGTTTTAGTCGCATAAACTGAACAAATCGCTTCGTGGGTTAATAAGCATTACGGGAACTCGGCTACGTTGGATAGCATGTCGTTCGGGTGGACCGAAAAGGATATCGTCCAAACCATAATCCCGACTAGCAGTTAAGATAAGTAATTGATGACCCATTTCCGTTTGACGTTCCACGGCCTCTTTGTATAACTTAAAGCTGTTTTTGTAAGCGTTCATCACCTCGTAGTTAATATCTGTTCCTGACTTTTCGGTAACGGATTGGATATGTGTAATGATGCGATTAATGTTCTGTTGTGCGCGGGAGCCGTAGTCGTTGGCTTTTAAGAGAATTAGGTGGGCGCCGGTTTTACGAGCCAGATAGGAACAAATCTCGGCTTTAAACACTTCCTCTTCTAACATTGTTACAGGCACCAAAATACGATTAAGTTGCACAATCTGACGCATGGTGTTAGTCACAAAAACGTACGGCCGACGCTCTTCGCGACAAGCATCCAGATGCTGCTGAATAACGCTGCGATTATTAATGCACTGGATATAATTGATATCGTCGTTATTTTCCCAAATCAGCATTGATAGATTCGATATAGTTAACAATCTCCTCAGTACCTTCTTTCTTTTCGGCACTGGTGATAAAGATAGTAGGTAGTTCCTCCCAATTCTCCAGGAGTGCGTGTCTATAGTTGTCAATATTCTCACTCAAACGGCCTTTTCCAACCTTGTCCGATTTTGTGAAAACGATTGAGAAGGGTACTTCGTTTTCACCTAACCACTCCATGAACTCTAAGTCAATCTTTTGCGGTTCATGGCGACAATCGACAAGTACAAAGAGATTAGCTAATTGCTGACGAAGCAAACAATAGCGGTCTATCATCACGCGCAGTTTGTCGCGTTGTTTCTGTCCTGTTTGCGCAAAACCATATCCAGGTAAGTCCACTAAATGCCAAGCGTCGGCGCCCTCATTCACAATAAAGTGATTGATGAGCAAGGTCTTGCCTGGTTTTTGACTAGTCTTAGCCAACTTAGGATTGCGGCATAGCGCATTAATCAAACTCGATTTGCCGACGTTTGAGCGCCCGATAAAAGCGTACTCCGGCAGATTGCTCTGAGGACAAGTCGCAACATCCGGATTAGATATGACAAATTTAGCGCTGTGGATCATAATGTTTTGCCCAATAAACGAATGTAATAAGTAAACTAATTGTCGTGATAGCGGCTATTAAATATGCTATCCAACTGATGCCGTTGGCTGCGAAGTTGAAGCCTTCTGGCGCGATGAAAATATAACTCACGCTGACCATTGTCATGAACAGCGCAGGAATAAGTGCCATCAAATAACCATGCCTATATTGTACGTGTTTTTGTACGAATTCATGACGATATAGCCATACAGTTCCTGTCCAAAGCGTAAAAACGGCAAGAGTCTGATTCGTCCATGCAAAATAACGCCATACTACATTAAAGTCCACAAAGACCATGCCGAATACACATGCAAAAAGAGGAAGCGCAATCAGCAAACGTTTGCGAGGAGCCCTTTGGTCCATTAGTAGATAGTCTGCAACAATCAATCGTGCGGAGCGAAGTGCTGTATCGCCGCTGGTTATAGGCGCAGCAATAACGCCTATGATGGCAAAAATACCACCTACTACTCCGAGCCAACTACGACTTACGCGGTCAACAACCAATGCAGCTATATTCTCGCCAGGATGTTGAGCCGCAAAAGCCTGCAAACCGTCAATGCCGTATAACCCTTGTTCTGGCTCTGCAAAGAAAGTACCGGCTGCGGCCGCCCAGATAAGGGCTAAAATACCTTCTGCCACCATCGCACCATAGAAGATGATTCGCCCTTGACGCTCGTTCGTTATGCAACGCGCCATAATGGGAGATTGCGTACCGTGAAAACCGGATATAGCACCACAAGCTATGCTGACAAACATCATCGGAAACAACGGCAAACCATTTGTCTGGCGATTATATAAACCATCGGTCAACTCCGGCATTTCTGAGCCATGCCACCCTAACATCACTATCATAATGCCCAAACCCATAAAGAGTAGCATCGCACCAAAAAGAGGATAAAAGCGACCGATTAATTTATCCACAGGTAAGACAGTCGCTAATACATAGTAACCAAAAATTATCAGTATCCACCCAATAGGAATAGTTGATAGATTGGAGGTGAGGGTGGAAAGAGGTAAAAGTCCTTGGAGTATGGTGGAAGGTCCGCTAAGGAACGTCGTTGTCAATAGGATAAGTAATATCAGGGACAAAACGCGCATAAATGTTTTGACAGTATATCCAAGTTCATCCCCTATTATTTCTGGCAGTGAATAGCCGAGTTTCCGGATAGACAACATACCACTTAAATAGTCGTGTACACCTCCGGCAAATATAGTACCAAACACAATCCACAGAAAGGCGGATGGACCATAGAATATACCCATTATCGCCCCAAAAATGGGACCTAAGCCTGCGATGTTGAGAAACTGTACCAGGAAGATACGCCACGGAGCCATAGGAACAAAATCCACTCCGTCGGTTTTTGTCAAAGCGGGTGTCCTGTGTTTCGGCTTAATGTTGAATACTTTTTCTACCAATGCTCCATAAAACACGTAGCCTAAAATCAGTACAATAATAGACAATATAAATGTGTACATGCTAATGCTTTTTTTTCAAAAAATAAAAGAGAGATGCGATGTTGCACCTCTCTTTGTGGGCGTTGACGGATTCGAACCGCCGACCCTCTGCTTGTAAGGCAGATGCTCTAAACCAGCTGAGCTAAACGCCCTTGCTTTTCGAAAGCGGGTGCAAAAGTACTGCTTTTTTTTTATTCCACCAAATTTTTCTGCACTTTTTTTTCAAAAAAATGATAATTATACCATTTTTGGCCCTCAAAACGACAAAAAATGGAGTAACATATGATAGAAATGACTAATCCGACACTCATTCCTCCGAGCACGTCTTGAGCAAAATGTTGGCTCAAGTAGATGCGGCTATAACCACCCAAGGCTGCCAAAATAAACAGCGTGCAAGGTATAAAAATGATATACATGAACGAATGCCAGTAACTAGGTCCTTTTTGTTTGCTATGTTCTTGGTGAAGTGAAGTGACTACCATCGTCAAAGCAAAGAACAACGCGAAGAACGAAGTTGTGTGTCCACTGGGGAAGGAGAAGAGATAGTTCATCTTTACGCCTTCTACCAGAGGCAAATGGATATCAGGATAGTTGTTAGCAAACCACAAGAGTGGTCGCGGAGCTTGCACAATATGTTTAATTATTTGTGTCGTCAGTTCTGAGAAAGCAATACACGATGCAGCTAAAGCGGCGTGACCTACTCGACCAAAGAGGAAGATTAGTAGGCACAAAACATAGGGCAGATACTCTGCCACTTGAGTGTAATACTTAAAGAATATATCGCGCGCGGGCGTGTGGCGGTCGCAAAGGAAAAGATGTAATTCGCCTCGCGGAATAAGTGTAACGGCTATGCCTAACGCTACAATAAGCATTAGGCTTAGCCCGATAAACACACTATTTCGTTTGAGAAAGTCTGTCATTTATTCAGTTTGATACCTAAAACGTTGTATCTTACTCCATCGCGGATGATTATTACTTGACCCTCTGTGATAATCTTTTGTGTTTCTTCCGGTCGATTACAGACATTATCAACGGTGGTAGCAGTTTCATCATACGGATCTCCGTAACTCTGTGTCAATTGGTAGAAGTCCACTACTTCACCTTTTTTATTTCCCCATATATATTCCACTAACTCAGGATAGTCAATAAATGGATTGCGGTTTCCTTGAATTTTATTTACCTCAACGGCGCGATCTAATTCTTTTTGGCTTACAGGGTCAAGACGATGCCACTCAAGGAGAAGGTCACGCAACCATGGTTGGAACTCTTCCCAACCATCGTTGGTCATAGCGATTCCCGGCTCGCCTGAGGATACCCAAGTAAGAGAGTCTCCGTAGCAAGCTGCTATATAGAAGTAAGCACGTGCAAAATCGCCTTTATATTGATCCTCCGGGCAGAAAACGCGTTGTAATCCGTAAGCAGCACCGCTACCAGTAACGAACGAACCATTATTGAAAGTGCTGTCGGATGGAATACCAGGTGCGTGGTTGGATTTGCTGCGATTAGCAGAATAATCACCAGGTACGAGGTGGAATATATCGCAATATGCAGCGTTTACATCGCCTCCCCACCACGATTTAGGTAGCATATGTTCAATATCGAAATCGGGCACGCTTGCAGTTGGGTGTGCTGGGTCGAAATATCGTACATTGTGCGAATACATATCCAATACTTGGTTGGTTTGCTTGTCGCGATCAGTATGGAAGAAGGCATCCCAAGATTTTTTCTCGCCACTACCATAGCGATAGCGTTTACCGCAGCAGATGATATATCCTATATGGTTCTTTAGTGTCGAATCAGCTGTCCCTTGTGCATATTTGTAATAGGCACCAGGCATTGGTCCAATAGCCATTCGGGTGGTATCCAAATCGAACGTACTTGCACCTCCGGAACTTGGAGGAACAATGGTTACTTGTATTGGTAATTCGCGGCTGCTTTCATGACCGTCTAGGCCTGTGGCTTTTGCTATAACCACATTGTTCATCGGAATAGCTTTCTCAACAGTATCAAGAGTAAGGCTAAAGAAGACCGACACCTCGCCACCCTTTGCCGGTAGTAAGTTCTCAGATATAGAGAAGGCAGAACTATTGTTTTTCAGCGAAAGAACAATCTGACCATCAATATGTTTGCCGGCAATTTCGAAGCTCAGTACATCTTCCATAGGCTCGTCCTTACTTGCCCATTTGATTCCACCAAAATCTATCATTGGGTACTGCATCTCAAGGATTGCCTGTGTGGGATGCGGATCTTCAGCTTCAAACTCAATCTTTTGTACATACCAACGGTTATTCGATGCTACTTTGGCGGCAATGCTTATGGAGTCAACATCAGCATCGATGGTTAATTGGTATGGACGAATTTCTGCACGATGGTTAGTTTCCCATGCAATTTCGTTGCTGTAGACAAGTAATCTTTTATTATCTACAGTATCTGCTCCGTTAGCGGAGACGTATGCTGCTGCATAAACCGTCATGGTAGTGATATGGTAGGTGTCATCCAAGCCAATAGTTAACTCGCCTTTGGCAGATCCGGTACCTCCTTTAATTCCATAGCCATCTTTAGCGC
The DNA here is from genome assembly GCA_016295035.1 of Paludibacteraceae bacterium. GTDB lineage: Bacteria > Bacteroidota > Bacteroidia > Bacteroidales > Paludibacteraceae > Colicola. The sequence goes on along the minus strand of JAEDLW010000012.1, from coordinate 18,336 downwards.
GATAAATTTTATTCGCTGTAAGAATAGAACTTACACAATTGTTAGTTGCACTAAGTATAATAGTATTTAAATCCGTTGTTGGACTACTGGAGTCGGCATTACCACTATTAAATACAATCGTGTATGTTTCAGCCATTATGCCGAGGGTAAACAACGTTACCAAACACAAAGATAAAAAGCGTTTCATGGTTATAGTATTTTATGGTTATTGCTTTACTTTTATCAGGTTAACGGCAAAGTTTAGTACTACGTACCAAACGATTACTGCACAGCCGCTGAAGAGGATGAACTCTACATGATGTGCCAGGATGCCGCGAACAACACAGAACGCAATGAGGATGATGATACCAATGAGGAAAATATACTTATCGTAGTTTTCACGCCATGTAAAACTTTTGAACTTGAGCGAGAAGAACGGCACTTCTGAAATGAGGAGATAACTGCTTACCAACGTCATGGCCAAGATTACCCACGGCATCCAAATCGGAGCTGTAATCGCATAAGGCATGCAACATAGGCTTCCCCAAAAGATGGCATTTGCCGGAGTTGCTAAACCGATAAACGATGACGTTTGACGTTCGTCCACGTTGAACTTTGCAAGGCGTAAAGCGGAGAAGGCTGCCATCACAAGTGCTATCATTGCCCACCAACCAATTACCGGTAGCAGGTAACATACGACCATCATCGATGGTGCCAAGCCAAACGTAATGTCATCAGCCAGTGAATCTAACTCTACGCCAATCTTACTCGGAGCTTTCAGCGCACGAGCACTCAAGCCATCAAAGAAATCGAAGAACGCGCCACCCAAAATTAGGATAAATGCCCACATAAAAGCACCTTGCGTCGCCATAAAAGTTGCTACTGCACCACACAAGAGATTGCAGCAAGTAATTGCGTCAGGAATAATTCGTTTTGTCATATTATTTTTCTTTTAGCATTCAATTATTAACTCTCCGTTTTTCTACCATATTCTGCATCCACTGTCCGATGTACGAAGTATGTTACAGCAAAGGTTACGACTGAGCAACTGACAGCCAACCAGAAGAACCAGTAATAACCTACAGCCATTTCTATTTTTCCCGCGACGAAACCAGGAAGCATCATGCTTAAAGCCATGAAAGCAGTGCAGATGGCATAGTGAGAAGTTTTGTATTCGCCTTGCGCAAAATACATCATATACATCATATACGCTGTGAAGCCGAAGCCGTAGCCAAATTGTTCAAAGGATATTGCACTACCGATAATCCACAGGTTTGTCGGCTGTGCTGCACTCAAATAGACGTACACTAAGTTAGGTATAGTGAGGAATGCAGCCATTATCCACAGGGAGCGTTTGAGTCCGCGACGGGAAATGAATATGCCACCGAGGATGCCTCCTAATAAGAGGAATAGCACACCGATAGTGCCATAAATGAGTCCCACCATATCCGTGTCGAGTCCTAATCCTCCACCGAGTATCTGTCCGTCGCGTAGTGTCACTTCCTGAGTATCTACAAGGAAAGGCAGACTCAGTTTGACGAGTAGTCCTTCCGCCATGCGGTAGAGTAGCATAAAGCATATCGCCAGCGTCACACCAGGTTTGGTGAAGAACGTCTTAAACGCATCCCATATCGATACACCCTTCGCCTCATTCGCATTATTTTCCGTCTCGGTCACAGACCGTTCCACTTTTGGCAAAGCAAAGATGTGATAGATGGTGACGGCAAAGAGGATAATCGCAGTAATTCCTAAAGTCAGTTGCCACGATAATGGTATATCGCCTGTGCTCTTCTCAAAGCGTCCGGCTATAAATACCAGCACACCTTGACCAAAAACCATCGCTATACGGTAGAACGTGGAGCGAATGCCAATGAAACGCGCCTGACTGCCTGAATCATGCGCTAACATATAGTATCCGTCTGCAGCTATATCATGCGTGGCAGACGCAAAAGCCGTGATGATGAAGAGCACTAATGTCAACCAGAACATAGAAACGGGCGTCCCTTTCGCAGCCATCATCGCCGGATCGGGATGAGGTAACGTCAATGTCAGCAACACGCACAACGATGCCATCAGTATCTGCATTGCTACTATCCACCAGCGCTTGGTCTTAACTACATCCACTAACGGACTCCAAAGACCTTTCAAGAACCAGGGAAAATAGAGTAGGGTTGTGAAAAAAGCCAATTGGTCATTCGGCACACCCATTTTAGCGAATATCAATACCGAGATGTTATTCACCAGGAAGTAAGGCACACCTTCTGCAAAATACAGTGTCGGTACCCACCACCAAGGACTACTATGTCTGCTCTTATTTATCGTGTTTATGCTCATAAAGCGCTTCTTCCACGTTGATGATGTAGTCGGCCATCTTCTCCAACTCCAGAATGACATCCATGTAGTTCACGCCAACAGAATACTCGTATTGATGGTCTGTGATGGCTTGCATATTTTGGTTTTTGAGTTCGTCGCGGAAGTTGTTGATTTCGTTTTCCGTATTCGTCATTTCGTAGAATTCGTCTTGCGTGATATTCACTCGTTCGAGCGCATCCACCATCTTTGCGTGCGCGGCATCGACGAGGTTAATCATTTGCTCGACATTCTTAATCTGCTCTTCCGTGTACATGATATTTGCTTCGCGTTTGTGTTTCATGTAGCGCGAGATATTATAGTTTGCATCGCCCACAGACTCTAATTCGCTAATGATACGCAGCATCTTGTGCACTTCGTGTTTAGAATGTTCGGACAGGCGACCATCTGCCACTTCGTTCAAGTATTGCGCAATCTCGTATTCCATTCGGTCGCTGATGCCTTCGTATTTCTCAATTCGGGTGAAGATTTTTGTAAATTCTTCGCTGTTCTGTTCGTTGAATAAGTCGTGGATCATGCCAATCATCCGTTGTGTACGGGCACCAAATACTTGTACCTCTTTCCATGCTTGCAAGATGGAAAGCTCGGCTGTGGACATTAGGCCACCAGAGATAAAGCGGAGTTGGCTGTCTGTATCTCTTTGTTCCGGTTGGGATGGGATAATCCGCATTACGAGTTTCTCCAATATTGATATAAAGCCTATGAGGATACAGGTATTAATGACATTGAATGATGTGTGGAAGGTCGCAAGAACGGCATTCAGCTTGTCCGGAGATACGTCGCTTGGTACTCCCGGCTCAAAGTCGATATTCCACAGGCGGCAAATCATGCTCACAAACGGACGGAAGACGCAAAGCACCCAAATGACACCGAAGAGGTTGAAGAGCAAGTGCGCCATAGCAGCTCGGCGTGCTTGAACAGAAGCCGAAAGTGCCACGATATTAGACGTAATGGTAGTACCGATATTCTCGCCCAGCACCAGCGATATACCCATATCAATAGGGAGCACGTGAGCGGAGCAGAGTGTCATTGTGATAGCCATGATAGCGGCTGAAGACTGTACGGCAAAAGTCAAAATACCGCCGACGAGAAGGTAGAGGAAGTAACTTCCGTATCCCCAACTCGATGTGGCGATAAAGAAATTGCGCACAGCATTGATTTCGTCGAGATGCATCTCTGTGGCATTAAGCTTTAGTGTGGTCAATCCCAACAGCATAAAGGCCAGACCGATTAGGAAATCTCCTACATTGGAATTTTTCTTCTTCAGAATGAGCGTTACGGCCAAAACGATAAGTGCGTAAACCACTAATCTCAAGTCGAACGAACCGCCACCCAACACCATTATCCATGCTGTGAAGGTTGTTCCGATGTTTGCACCCATGATAACGGAGATAGCTTGACTCAGGCTTAAGATTCCCGCCGAAACGAAGCTGACGGTCATCACCGTTGTGGCTGTAGATGACTGAACAGCTGCTGTGATGCCGGCACCGGTGAGGACGCCCGTAAAGCGGTTCGTCGTCATCGTGCCAAGTACGTTACTCAGCTTACTACCTGCCATCTTCTGCAGGCCTTCACTCATGACTTTTAGACCATACATCAGCATCGCTACCGAGCCAAGTAGAGTCATGATTTGAATAATTAACGTCATATCGTTAGTGTTATATTGTCCTTATTACGCGCATCCGCATCCCTTTCTACAACGCAATGCGCACAAATCCGCTGCAAAGATACAACAAAATTTACATGTATGCAAATTATTTGCATAAATTTATTCATTTTGAAGTTTGTTGAGGATAGAGCATTATACTATTTAAATTATTGTAGGAGCAGGAGTATCCTGTGTTAATCCTGTGTTAATGTTGTGTTAAAGTTGTATATTCATCTCGAGCGGGATGGTAGTACAAAAAAAGACAGCCCTGTTGGAACTGTCTTTTTTTTGTGCACTTCTCGTTTGAGCATTGCTACTTATTTTGTTGTGCACTTCTTCGTTTGAGCATTGCTACTTATTTTGTTGTGCACTTCTCGTTTAAGCATTGCTACTTACTTTGTGCACTTCTTATTTTTTGTGTGCATTTCTTCTTATTGGAAGTTAGCGCGATTATCTACTACGTCGGCTTTTTCTTGGATGAGCGTGATAGCTTGGTATGGGATTGAGTAAGCTGCGCGGCCAGATAGTTGTTGCTTTTCCGTTTCTTCGTTGAACTCACCTTCAGCTGTAGTCTTTGTTCCGGCTTTCACTACGAAGACACCTGAACGGCCTTGAATCGGTTGAGAGAGTTCGTCGTTTTCCAATGCCAAGGTAGCACCAATAACGGCAGGTTCGTTTCCTGCATTACCGAAGCGGTAAGCAGCAAGTGATACGTTCTCAGCCGTTTGCACCGGTTTCTCAAGGATTTGAGCAGCCTCTTCGAGGGACGCGATACCTTTGAGTTGTTTCTTGATATACTCAGCTTTAGCGTTATTGGTAGCTTCCGCCATTAGTTCAGCTCGAACGGACTCAAGTGAACGATACTCGCCATCGTTAACCTCGGTGAGAACAGCCACGATGAATTGGTTTCCGCACTCAAAGACGTCACTTACCTGTCCTTCTTTGGCGTCAAATGCCCAACGCACGATCGGACGGCTGGCTTTGAGGTCACCCACTTTCTCTGTGTTTTTGTTGAGATTGAATTGCGGATGAATAGTCATGCCGGCTTCTGTAGCGGCGTTACGGAATGCCTCTTCGTTGTTATTGTTAACGATGAACTGCTTTGCGTTATTATATATAACGGAGTATGTTTTTGAAGACGGAGTAACGGTGCGCTCCAGAATAGCCACTTTCGCTTTCGGCGTTGCAGGAGCGATGTCCGTAATCTCAAATGTTTGCTCTCCGAGTCCTTGTGCCACGGTGAAGCGTGTGCCGCGTTTGCCGTGGAATGCCGGCTCTGCGATTGTCTTATTGAGGTCAGTAGCCTGGAACCATCCGAGTTCAGCATCTTCTTGTCCTTCTTGTGCAGCAATAGCCTTGAGGCAAACGCTGTCCGGAAGGTTGTAGCCAATTTCTACGATTCGTGCGATGGAGTATTTATCGTTCTCGAATGTGAGAGGAGATACATCGCCAGCCTTTGCGCCTTTGCGGAAGACAAAGTCTTTGTACTCAGCAGGAATAGTAGTGGCAGAATAGTCGCGGCCATCGTACATGATGTCCGAGTTGGTGTTTACTACCAAAGCCACATCGTCTGTTGTTTTGAGCTCTTGCTCAAGTTCTTTCATGAGTTTATCCGCAGCTTCGTAGTCGAATTCAGACGGTTTAACGTCGAAAGCGATATATGCAATAGCGCGGTTAGGCGTCTGTTTGAACTCCGGTTTATGCTGTGCATACAGTTTCTTGATGTCGTTGTTGGACACTTTCACTAAAGAGTCAGCAACAGCGTAGAACGGCTGAGACACATACTGTGCCGTTGTGCTCTGCTGACGTGCATTGAAAGCGAAACGAGCCTCGAGGCTATTAGCTTTGATGAGGTTTTGTAGCAGGGTGGTATATTTTTCCTGCATATATGTCAGGCGCACAGCATTTTCCCAATACATCCAATACGATTTGGCTTGTTTGAGGTTAGCGGCTTGCTCAGGGCTTTCTGTTTCTTGCTCGAGAGAAGCAAGGAAACGAACGAGGTTATCGCGGTTAAAGCTTCCTGTTTCGTCATAGAAAGCGCGTCGACCTGCAATAATTTCATGCGGTTTTTCGCCGATGCAGAGTTGACTGAGTTCGTCTTGTGTTACCTCCAGTCCGATTTTTTTGCCTTCAGCGCGCAGCGAGTAATCCATGAGCATCATTTGCCAAACCTGATTGCGGATTTGGTTAGAAATCTCTTCGTCGAAATCACTACGACCTGTTTCAATTTTGTACACTTCGGTTAATTGATCTTTAGCTGCTTCGTACTCTGTGTAATGTACATCGTGACCGGCAATAACGCCTACGTTTTCGCGACTGCGGTTAAAGAAACTGCTTCCTGAATTAAGGAAGTCACCCAGAATAAATGCTAACATAGCGGCACCTACGATAACAAGTAGGAGCACACCATGGTTTCTAATTTTTTGTAATGTTGCCATTTTTTATTTTTAAAATGTTTGTTTTGTCATTAGAAGTTCGGATTCGAAGACTCATAAACCCAACCTTGGGTTGGTTCGCAAGTGCCACGGTAGTTTTCCAACTTAGCATCCAAAGCGACTTTATCCCACAACTGCAGTTGCTTTAAGCTTGTGAAATCTTCTTTGTCTTGTGCGTGATACATGCCGAATGCTGTTGCGCAAGTCTTGCCATCGGTAATATTGAAGGTAAAGGTATGACGCCCTTCCGGATTGTTGAATGTTGTATCGGTTCTGCTATAGTCGATACTGCAAACGTAACCACGTAATTTGTATCTATCCGATGTAGTCTCACCGTCGGCAAGCTTAGATGTAATTGCCTCTGCGTCAGAAATGCTTATTTCATCACCTTTCAGCGTTACTGGGGTTAAGTCGGGGAATACATTGTTGAAGTGCTCGTTATTAGAAGCAACGGTAAAGCATGTACCCGATGACTCAAATACGCCATTGTAATTGGTTATGAAGCAGCTAATTACAACGAAATCACCTTCTTTCACGCACTCTAAATCAGGGAACTTAGCACCGTACTTGCCGAGCGCACGGTATGCATAGAAGTTGTTGATCGGTTGGTCGTCAGACGGCTGCACAGCGGAGATATAGAAGAAGTCGTTTCCGAATTTTGGGAAATCGTCTTTGAATGTCTCTCCGCGGTTGAAGCTGGTGAGATAACCTTTGATGAGGTAACGTTCTTTAGTTACTTCGCCGAATTTAAGTGATTTAGCGATTTCAACAGCTTTGTAGACGTCGATCGCACCTTCAGGAACGTTAAATCCTTCAGGGTCAGGAGTAGGGTTCGGAATGACTAATGCCGCTTGGTTGTTGTCGTTGTCACCCGGCATTACTTGCTGCTCATCACAAGCTGTTAAACACACTGCTGCTACAGCAAACGCTAAAAATAAGTTTTGTACTTTCATAATTATTAGTATTTTAATGGTTATTAGATTTTGCGGTTTTTGTGCATATTTTTCAATATCGGCCGCAAAAGTACTATTTTTTTTGTAATCTCGCAAATATTTATGCAGAAAAATCATTTTTTTTCAAAAATATTTTGGTGAATCAATAAAATGTTGTAATTTTGCACACTTTTTTAAATAAGGAGGACAAAACTATAGCAACACAACCAATTAGACCGAATAATCGCGGTCGTGTAGAAAAAGAGATGCCTAACCGCATCAACGATGCCATTCGAGGCGTGGACGAGGTAAGACTTGTCGGTGACAATGTAGAGCAAGGTATTTACTCTTTCAGGGAGGCAATGCGCATTGCTGATGAACAAAATTTGGATTTAGTGGAGATATCTCCATCTGCTGTTCCGCCGGTTTGTCGTGTGATTGACTATCAGAAGTTCCTTTACCAGAAAAAGCGTAAGGAAAAAGAGCAAAAGCAGAACTCCAAGAAGATTGAGGTGAAAGAGATTCGTTTCGGCCCTCAAACGGATGAGCATGATTATAATTTCAAGTTACGTCACGCCCAAGAGTTCTTGAAAGATGGTAACAAGGTGAAGGCCTATGTGTTTTTCCGCGGACGTTCCATCGTTTTCAAGGAGCAGGGAGAGTTGCTGCTTGCGCGCTTTGCCAACGATTTGGAAGAGTTCGGTAAGCCTGAGGCAATGCCTAAACTCGAAGGCAAACGCATGATTATGATGCTTGCTCCTAAGAAGTAAGAGAATACAAAAATGGTCGTAAGGCCTTACCGAAAGATGGCTGCCTGAGACCTATTTATATATTAACAATTAATTTTATACAAAATGCCAAAGGTAAAAACTAATTCCGGTGCAAAAAAGCGTTTTACGCTTACCGGAACCGGTAAAGTTAAGCGTAAACACGCTTACAAAAGTCACATTTTGACGAAGAAGACCAAGAAGCAGAAACGCAACTTGACCCATGCTGCTATCGTCGATCAAACTAACATGCGTAGCTTGCGCGAAATGCTGCTGCTCCGCTAAGTATTAACCACCAAAAATTTACAGAACTATGCCAAGATCAGTAAATCACGTAGCTTCCCGCGCTCGTCGCAAGAAGATCATGAGCCTCACAAGAGGTAATTTTGGTGGCCGTGCAAACGTTTGGACAGTTGCCAAAAACACATGGGAGAAAGGTCTCCAGTACGCTTATCGCGATCGTAAAAACAAAAAACGTAACTTCCGCGCTTTGTGGATTCAACGTATCAACGCGGCAGCTCGCCTCGAAGGTCTGAGCTACAGCCAGTTAATGGGTGCTTTGAAGAAGGCCGGTATTGAAATCAACCGCAAGGTTCTTGCTGACCTCGCTATGAATCAGCCGAAAGCTTTCAAAGCTGTCTGCGACAAAGCGAAAAAGTAAACGTCATTTGATGTGCAGAAAAAGGTCGTCCACAAGTTGGGCGACTCTTTTTGTGCCATCGTTAATGAGAATGATGTCAGCCAGTGCGCTGTCATCTTTTTGTGCGCGTACGCGAGCGCGTACCTTATTTATATCACTGTGGTCCCGAGCTATCGTACGCGCAATTCGTAGTTCTTCCGGCGCATCTATCCAAACGGTCTTGTTGCACAGCTTGTTCAGTCCGCTGCTGAAAAGAATGGCAGATTCAACAAAACAGGTCTTACTCTGTTCTTTCGCCCAGTGATGCAAGTCGAACGCTACAGCAGGGTGTACGACCGCATCTAACTTGGCTAAGAGAGTCTTGTCCGCAAAAACCTGTGCTGCTACACGTTCCGTGAGATACAAGTCGCCGTCAAATACGTCGCTGCCGAAAATAGTTTCCACTTGCGAGCGCACGGCAGGATTATGAATAATGATACGCTTGGCCTCGCGGTCGGTGTTGTAAACAGGGTAACCACGTGATATGATTTCCCGTGCAATTGTGGACTTGCCGCTTCCTATACCGCCTGTCAGACCTATTAGTTGCATACGGATACCGATTAGAATTGGAAGTAAATAAATGGTTGCATATCCGCTGTGATGAACTGGTAGATTATGACTATTGCCACAACGACTACAATTGCCATCAGCCAAAGCGGTAACATTGCAAAGTTAATACGATACCACTGTTTGAACTTCGTCGGCAGCCAGTGGATTACCATTCCTAAGATAAAGAGTGTCACCACATAGCGATACTCCCAGATAAACGGCAGAATAATGGAGTTGTCCCATGCACCGCCTATCTGGTTCATCATGTTTTTCGCAGTCTCCCAAGCCACTTGGTTAGCTGTTGCTGGGTCCAGATTGGAACTGGAGCGGAAGAAGAGGCGAGTGAAAGTGATAAACGTGAAAGTCTGAATCACGTTCCACACCATGGCGAGCCACGTCTGGTTGTCGTTACGGCGAATGAGCCAAACGATATAGCGGACGACTGTGCCGGCGCACACGATGGCTGCCCAAATCTTAAACACATGAAGTACCGGCAGATTCCAAACGATATCGGCTCCGTACAGACCGGCGGTGATCAGCATTATCAGCAGTACACGTATATGCCAGTTCATTACCCGCCAGAACTTGTTGACTATCATACCGATACCGTTCAGGCCGCCCCATATCATGAAGTTCCAGCTCGCTCCGTGCCATAATCCGCCTAACAGCATCACGATAAACGAGTTCAGGTTCGCATATAGTAGTTTCCGGTGTGACGGCACTTTGAGGGCTACAACAGCGACTATGATACCTATGGCGCCGATAATGACAGCCCCTATCCACGAACCGGTCAGCACTAAAGCAATAAGAGCAATGAGTCCAATCCAGAAATACGTGCCGAAGGTGGCCTCACGGTTACCACCCAACGGAATATAGAGATACGTTTTCAGCCAGCGGCTAAGGGACATGTGCCAACGCCGCCAGAATTCCTGTGGGTTCTGTGACTTATACGGCGAGTTAAAGTTTTTCGGCAAATAAAATCCCATCAGCAATGCAATACCGATAGCGATATCCGTATAGCCTGAAAAGTCCGCATACACTTGCATTGAGTAACCGAAGAGAGCGAATAGGTTCTCAAAGCCTGAGAACAGCAGCGGATTGTCAAACACGCGGTCAATCAGGTTGACAGCCAGATAATCGCTCAGTATAATCTTCTTCGCTAAGCCGTTGAGTATCCAGAAGATAGCGATGCCGAAATGTCTCCGGCTTAAATGATATGGCTTATACAGTTGCGGCACGAACTCACTCGCGCGAACGATTGGACCTGCTACTAACTGCGGGAAGAAGGATACATAAAAGCCAAAGTCCAAGATGTTCTTCACCGGTTTAATGCGTCCGTTAAAGACATCGGCGGTGTACGATATCACTTGGAAGATATAGAACGATATACCTACCGGCAGAATAATCGTATCAACCAGGAAACGACCGGATTCGCTAAAACCGTTGCCGATATACGCAAATAAGTCAAACACTTGGATGGACAGCCCAAACATATTATTGAGCATATTCGTGAAGAAGTAGGCGTATTTGAAATAAGCTAATAGTCCTAAGTCTATCACAACGCTCACAATGAGCCATAATTTACTTTTCCACGTGCCTCGATATCGGTCTATAAGCTTAGCAATCAACCAATCCGATAGGGTCACAAACGCCAAAATAAGTAGGAAAATACCGCTTGTTTTGTAATAGAAAAACCAGCTCACCGCCATGAGGAACACATTCCGCATATGCAGTTTGGCGTTACGTTCTATAATCAATGCAAACAACGCGTAAACTATGCCAAAGAACGCCCAGAAGTAGAACTGCGTAAACAGCAGCGGATGCGTCGGGTCGTATAGGAAGATATTTCGTAGCGTCTCTGTCATTGTTCTTCTATTTTGCGTTTTAACCACGCCCACAGCATTTCGCCGGCTCTGTTAGCGCCCGAGCGGTAGAAATGCACACCATCCGATGATGACAAACCTTTCTCCTGCCAAGCGAGCATGCTGCCTTCTCCGCCCATCGCCTTGAATAAACTCCAATATGCAATTCCTTCGGCTGCAGCCGCGCGGGCTAATTGTTGGTCCATATATGCTATCGTCGGATAACTCATTTTCTCGCCATCCACCACTGTCAACATATCCGATGGTCCGATAAACAGTAGGCTTGCATTGGGTGCGCACTCTTTCAGATAGCGAATCTGTCGACGCATTGAGTTGGCATATCCGCGCACGCGCTCTTCCGTATTTGCCCAGGGCATGACGTTTCCGCCGAACTGAAGGATGATAAGCCGTGTATTTGTCTCGACGTAGAAATCGCTTAGTTGTTTACGGTTCATCTTAGTGAAGACATTTCCCGAGCCGCCACGCATTGGTATATTGTCCACGATTACACCTGTCGGCGATTCCAGCGAAACACCATACACATCACCTTCGCCGCATATATCAATATTGAGTCGCGTCAAAGTATCGCGTAGCGCGCCAACATGCTTGCGCGAACCATCCACTAAAATATCTTTCGTAGCAAGCACGCGTAACTGACTGAAATAATTGGCGGAAGTCAATTTGCCGTACGGCTCCACATGCAGCGTGACGCTGTCGCATAGTGAATCTAAAATTGCTACTTGCCCCATTACGCCGTAATGATTACTGCTGTCCCTTTGCTGATGCTTCGGACCATAGACCAGAAAGCGCTTTGGTCCTTTACGCGCGGTGATACGTTGTCCGTCAATGAGCAGGTATTGCACTATGGTTCGTGTAGGTATCGTCTGAACTAAAGGTAGCAAGCCTGAACCCACTCCGCCGTATTCGGTTTGAAGATAGTTCCGCAGTGTGGAAGTGATACGGTCTTCTTCAATCTGGGAGTCACCATAATGCACGACCCGCACTTGCTTACTTCCTGCTTCACGCAAACCTTCTATGAAATAATCCAACGCCCCAACCGGTTCCTCCACGGCGGGAGGAATAGTCGCCTTAACGATCTCAGGCACTGTCTCGTTGTCATCCTTCACTTCCTCAGCCAGACCGGTACTGTCTGCCAACTCCAGCGGCACTATCGATTGTTCTTCGTCGATAATCGTATCTGTCACATCCGGAAGAATATGCGGACAGCGTAGGTCGCCTAACATCGGACGACACCAATCGCCCACCAACACAAGTGCGCCTATCAGAACAAAGCAAGAGGCTATAAAAAGCACGATATGTCGCGGACGCATCTCTTTCATTATTTCTTCCAAAGCGATTTGGTGAAGAGAAGCAGGACAGTGAAAATCTCCAGACGGCCAATCAGCATCACGATGGTCATCACCCATTTAGCCGGTGTAGGGAAGAGAGCAAAGTTCCCTGACGGCCCGTATTGACCGATACCGGGACCAACATTGCCCAATGCCGAAACGGCTGCGCCCATAGACTCATCAAAGTCCACACCGGTACTGCAGAAAATCAGCACGGTTGCAATGAATATCAATAGGTAGAAATGCATAAAGGCCACTACGTTATTTGTTGTCTGTTGGCTAATCGGTTTGTCGTTGAGTTTAACCGGCACGACAGCGTTCGGGTGAATGCGGCGTTTGAACTCGGCAAAACCGCTTTTCACGAAAATCATCAGCCTCACCCACTTGATACCGCCGGATGTACTGCCGGAAGAGGCACCGGTGAACATAAGGAAGAACACGACTACCCACAAAAACGGTGCCCATGTCATGTAGTCAGTGGTACAGAAACCGGTACTGGTTATCGTTGTGAGCGTCGTGAATAGGCCTTCGCGGAACGATATCTCCAGATGGCGGAAAAACTCGGCCCCTTCCCATGTGGACGGGTCTAATTGGAACCACTGAATCATCAGGCCTAATGTGAGTACGCCTGTTACTACACCCACTGCCGACAGATACCATTTGGTTTCTTCGTCGTGCCAGAGACGACCCGACTTGCCGCGGAACGTGAGAATAATCAATCCGAAGTTAATACCTGCCAGCAGCATAAACAGCGCAATGGTGTATTCTATCAGCGGACTGGCATAATAAGCTATACTCAGGTTCTTTGTCGAGAAACCACCTGTTGAAACCGTACAAAACGAATGGCATATACTGTCAAACAGCGGCATCCCTTCTATCCAAAGTAAGCCTATCTCGAGCACAGTCAGCAAAATATACGTTATCCACAGCAACTTGGCTGTGTCGGCAATACGCGGACTCAGTTTCTCGTAACTGATGCCGTTCATCTCTGCCGCATAGAGCTGCATGCCGCCAAGACCGAACATCGGTAACAGTGCCACACTCAGCACGATAATGCCCAAACCGCCCAACCATTGGGTCATTGAGCGCCAGAATAATGCGCCGTGAGACAGTGCTTCAACATCGTCTAAAATCGTAGCGCCGGTCGTAGAGAAACCTGACATCGTCTCAAACCACGCGTCTGTGAAACTGGGTATCTGACCGCTCAGCCAATAGGGGAGCATGCCAAAAGCGGAGAATACTACCCACACCAATGCTACAATCACATACCCCTCCCGCTCACCTACTTGCGAACTGGCGCCGGTTCCTATCGCGATGCCTATCAATCCGGCTACAAGGGTCAGTAGGGTAGATACTAAAAATGCGCCATCGTCCGGATCGCCGTAGAAAAACGATACCGCCATGGCTATAGCCATGAACACCGACTCAATCACGAGAAGCGCGCCCATCGTCTTCACAACTAACCGTATGTTAAATTGTCTTGTCATCCCTTAAAGAATCGTTCCAGTTTACGTATCACGTGGCTCTTGCAGAATACAACCACCTTGTCGCCCTGCAGCACTTGCGTGTCGCCGTTCACAAGAATGCCTTCACCGGCACGCACAATCCCCGCAATCGTACTATCTTTCGGCAATCCCATGTTCTTAATCAGAAAACGGGTAATCCGCGATTTCTCTTCCGCTTTGAACTCCACTATCTGCGCATCGGCTGAAGTCAGGTTGCGCACGTTGAGCACCGAAGCGTTCAGCAACAACTGATAGATATACGAAGCTGTAATCGTTTTCTTATTCAGCACGGTCCCTACATCCAAACCCTCAGCCATCTGGATATAGTCGATATTCTCCACTTCAGCTATGGTCTTATGTACACCAAAACGCTTGGCGGCAAGGCATGCGAAGATATTGGCCTCGCTGCTCTCGGTCACCGCAACAAAAGCATCAGCGTCCTGAATGCCTTCCTCGCGAAGTGTATCCATATCCGAACCGTCGCCGTTGATAATCAGTGCGTTATTCACTTTCTGACTCAGCGCATAGCAGATATCTTTGCCTGTTTCGATGATCTTGATGTTCTTGTCACTCGGCAGGTTCTGTACTGCCTTCTGTGCGATGCGACTGCCGCCGTAGAAAATAATGGTTTGTATCTCACGCTTGGTCTTGCCTAATTGGTCGCGTAAGAAGTCTATGTTATCCGGAGTGCATACAGCATACACCATATCGTTTGCCTGTACCTCGTCATTGCCCGTCGGAATAATCGTCTCGTTTTCGCGCTTGATGGCTACGATACGATAGCGGCCGTGAGCATAGAAGCCCGAACTGAACGGCTTGCCGATGGCGTCTGCATTCTCACGCACTTTCACCGCGCAAAATTCCAAGGCACCGTCGCATAGACTGATGTGATAACGCAGCCAGCTCGTCTTCAGAGACTCTACAATCTCGTTCGCTGCCAGCACTTCCGGATAGATCAGGTGATTCAAACCCATGTTCTCAAAGAACTTCTTGTTCTCCGGCAGCAGATACTCGTAGTTGTCTATACGCGCAAGCGTTTTCTTAGCACCTAACTGATTGGCCATCAAACACGCAGTCATATTCTCCGACTCATGCGGAGTAACGGCAATGAACAGGTCGCAGTCTTTGACGCCTATCTCCTTCAACTCGCGGATAGAGGTCGGACTGCCTACTTTGGTGAGCAGGTCGTAATCGGCATCCAAATCGCCTAAACGCTCAGCGCGTTCGTCCATCAAACTGATTTCCATGTTTTCGCGAGAGAGCAGCTTCGCCAAGTGCGTACCTACTTCTCCAGCGCCTGCAATAATGATTCGCATAATCCTTCTTTATCTAAATGCAGCATGTGGTATAATTCCTTCG
Organism: Paludibacteraceae bacterium; assembly: GCA_016295035.1. GTDB lineage: Bacteria > Bacteroidota > Bacteroidia > Bacteroidales > Paludibacteraceae > Colicola. The sequence goes on along the minus strand of JAEDLW010000012.1, from coordinate 2,899 downwards.
TGCTGCCATGTTCTACAAACTGATCATCCACACCCAGCCGTCTCACCTGCACTGCATACCCCTTGTCGGCGAAATACTCCAATACCGCACTACCTAATCCGCCGCTAATCACGCCGTCTTCAACCGTCACCACTTTCTTAAAATGCGTGCCTACATAATCCAGTATATCGGTGTCTATCGGCTTCAACCACCGCATATCATAGTGCGCAATGCTTTCGACCTTCGACTCCTGGCTTTCGACTTTCGACTTTTGACTTTCGACTACCTCAATAGCTTCTGCAACGGTATTGCCGATAGCGCCTATGCTGAGTACTGCCACGCTCGTACCTTCCTTCAGACACACTCCCTTGCCTATCGTTAATTCCTTAACTCGTTCAACCTTCATTCGTTCATTCGGCGTCCTCCCTCGCGGATATCGAATGGCCACCGGGCCCTCCATATGCACTGCCATGCGCATCATATCCCGCAGGTCGTCACCTGTCATCGGCGCACCGATAGTCAGGTTCGGAATCGGGCGCAAGTATGCCAAATCGAATAAACCGTGATGCGTCGCGCCGTCGTTGCCTACTATGCCTGCGCGGTCGATACACAGCACAACATGCAGTCTGGGTAATGCTACATCGTGGATGATATTGTCGTACGCACGCTGTAAGAAGGACGAATAGATATTACAGAACGGTACCACCCCCTGACTGGCCATGCCCGCGGAGAATGTCACAGCGTGACCTTCCGCAATGCCTACATCATACACGCGCTCTGGAAACTCTTTCTGCATGATCGTCATGGAGCAGCCGCTGGGCATAGCGGGCGTCACACCCACAATGCGTGCATCTACTCTCGCTAACTCCAACAACGTCTCACCAAACACCTCCTGCCATAACGGAGGAGTTTTCACTATTCCATCATTGAGCGACGGAGTCGCGCTCATTCCACCATTAGCACGTTGCCCCGTGGCAACGTCGAACTCACCCGGTGCATGCCATGTGGTCACGTCGTTCTCAGCGGGCTCGTAACCCTTACCTTTCTTCGTGATGAGATGCAGTACCTTCGGACCACTGTAATCCTTTATCTCGTTGAGAATGCGCACTAAGTCTGTCACGTTATGACCATCGGCGGGACCGAAATAACGAAGGTTTAAACCCTGGAAGATATTCTCCGGCTGCTTAGTCAGTATCAACTTCAGGTTATTGCTGAAACGACGTACGCGCTTCGTCTTCGCCTCGTCGAGAATATGCCATCTAACAAGACGCTGATAGGTGCGCCAACGCCAGTCGTTGTAACGCTTGCTCGTCGTTATATCTACTAAATACTGCGTAATGCCGCCTTTAATGGGGTCGATGGCCATGTTGTTGTCGTTGAGGATGATGAGCAGGTTATTCTTGTCCATCGACGTGTTATTCAGACCTTCAAAAGCCAAACCGCCTGTCAGCGCACCATCACCTATCACGGCCACCACTCTCGGCTTTCGACTTTCGACTCCTGACTTTTGACTCCCGACCGCGACGTCTATGCCCAACGCAGCGGAGACGGAGTTGCTTGCGTGACCGGCGATAAATGCGTCATACTCGCTCTCCATCGGACTGGGAAAAGGAGCCAAACCTTTGAATTGCCGGTTCGTGTGAAAACGATCGCGACGACCGGTCAGTATCTTATGCGCATAGGCTTGATGACCTACGTCCCATACAACCTTGTCCCTCGGAGTGTCAAACACATAATGGATCGCCACCGTCAACTCAATCGCGCCCAAGGACGATGCTAAGTGACCGGGATTATGGCTCAGCTCGTTGATGATAAAGTCACGTAACTCTGCGCACACTACAGGCAAGGCGGACACAGGCAATCCCTTCAAATCAGCAGGACTATTGATACTATTAAGATACTGATATTCCAATTATCTCTACAATTATCTCTACAATTATCACTAAAATAGCCCGCAAAAGTACTGCTTTTTTTGCATACATGCAAATAAAAGTACAGAATTTATGCATTTTTGAGTTGATTATAGATGATTGTGCGGATGAAAGCGGGCAATTGGATAAAGCGTTTTTGCATGTTGGTAGCGGGATCTATAGGCGCTTCGGGGTCTGGTGCAGTTCCTGTTTTTCCTGGCAGTTGGTTTGAGAAGCGTTCGCTGAAGTCGATGTATAGAGTTTGTGCCTCCTCTGTTGTGTAGAAAGCGGTTACGGGTTGGTTGTGTCCGGCTTTGAATATTTGTGAAGCTCTGTCGCATGCCTCTTTCCAGAGGTTTTGGTGCGCGAGTTCGTTCCCTCGAGCCGGTTTTCTTTTCCAATCACGCGGGTTGCCGATGATGTAGGCTTCTTTGGTGCCATGTTTTAAAACTTTACCATCTGAATCGCGGTATTTTTTCATGCGGTGTACGACACCTCCTTTGAGTAACGCCCCATGCAGTTCGCGAGTGGGGTCTAATAGAAATTCTTTTGCCATAGTTTTGTATATTAAGTTTGTTAGGATTAAACAATGATTACGCTATGATCAGCATTGTCACCTATAAATTACATATAAATATATTAAGAACATCTTATAAATATCCTATGAATAACTTATGAATAACCTATGAATCACCTATGTTTTTCTGGTATGTGGTGTTATGGTGGTGGGCGTAGTGGTATGTAGTGTTGTGGTGGTGGATATACTAGTATGTAGTGTTGTGGTGGTGGATATACTAGTATGTGGTGATATGGTGGTGGGCGTAGTGGTATGTAGTATTGTGGTGGTGGACATAATGGTATCTGGTGTTATGGTGGTGGGCGTAGTGGTATGTGGTGTTATGGTGGTGGGCGTAGTGGTGGCGGACATACTGTTATTTAACTCGTTGGCGGAATTAAAAAAAGTGTTCTTTGATCAGCAAAATCAGCGCATTAACTATCCTACAATATAT
>JAEDLW010000011.1:0-31246 GCA_016295035.1 Paludibacteraceae bacterium | reverse complement strand
CACATAAGAAAGGTGTCGGTAGTTCTAAGAACGGCCGTGAATCAGAAAGCAAACGCTTAGGCGTGAAAATTTGGGGCGGACAATTTGCGAAAGCAGGTAATATCATCGTTCGTCAACGTGGAACACAACATAACCCGGGTGAGAACATGGGTATCGGTAGCGACCATACTCTGTACGCTCTGGTAGATGGTACAGTGGTATTCACCAAGAAACGTAACAACAAGTCTTACGTAAGTATTCAACCATGCTAACGTTAAAGCAAATCTACGACGGCAAAGAGTTAATCATTGCCGGTTTGGAAAAGAAAAAATTCAATAACGCTCACGAGGTAATCGAGAGCGTTATTGCCATAGACCAGGAGCGTAAAGCGGCTCAGCAGAAGAAAGATGCTGCGAGCGCGGAGATGAATCAGATCTCTAAGTCCATCGGTCAACTCATGGCGCAAGGTAAACGCGAGGAGGCAGAAGCAGCCAAAGCCCAGACCGGCGCGCTAAAGGCCAATATTGCGGAGTACGAGAAGGCTATGTCGGAAGCAGAAGAGCGTTTGACGCAACTGCTGCTCACGATTCCGAATGTTCCTTATGACATCGTACCCGTAGGCGCAAGCGCAGAAGACAATCTGGCCGTTAAAGTAGGCGGTTGGGCATACGGTAAAGGTCTGGAAAAACTCGGCAAGACGGAGCATCCGTTTGATGCCAATGGTGCGTCAATTGCACTACGCGATTGGCCTGCAGAGGAAGACCCGCAGCCCGCATTTGCGAAGTTGCCTCACTGGGAGTTGGCAAAGAAATATAACCTGATTGACTTTGACCTTGGCGTTAAGATCTCGGGTGCAGGTTTTCCGGTATATATCGGTCAAGGAGCTCGTTTACAACGCGCGCTGATTAATTTCTTCCTTGCCGAAGCCAACAAAGCCGGTTACACGGAGATTATGCCTCCAACGGTTGTTAATCAAGCGTCAGGTTACGGAACAGGTCAACTGCCGGATAAAGAGGGACAGATGTACCACTGCGAAGTGGATGACTTATACCTCATTCCGACGGCCGAAGTGCCTGTAACGAACTTGTATCGCGATGAAATTATCGACGAGGCACAACTGCCGATTAAGAACTGCGCGTACACGGAGTGTTTCCGTCGCGAGGCAGGCAGTTACGGCAAGGATGTACGCGGACTGAATCGTCTGCACGAGTTCTCGAAGATAGAGATTGTTCGTATTGATACTCCGGAGCACTCCGATGCTTCGCATCGTGAGATGTTAGCGCACGTAGAAGGTTTGCTCAAGAAGTTAGAGTTACCTTATCGTATTCTGCGTCTGAGTGGCGGCGATATGTCTTTCACGGCAGCGCTTTGCTACGACTTCGAAGTCTATTCGGAAGCACAACATCGCTGGCTGGAGGTAAGTTCGACGAGTAATTTTGACACGTACCAGGCGAACCGCTTGAAATGCCGTTACCGCAAAGCGGAGGACAAGAAAGTATATCTTGCTCATACGCTGAATGGTAGCGCACTGGCTTTGCCGCGTATCGTTGCTGCGTTGTTGGAGAACAACCAATGCGAAGATGGCATTCATATCCCCGCAGCGCTCCAACCATACTTCGGCGACGATATGATACGCGGTTAACGTTTAGTGTTTAGCGTTTAGCGATTACAGAAAGCGTCCTTTAGGGCGCTTTTTTGTGTTAAAATATAAAAAAATACAAATAAATTTGTATATATCGATTATTTTTAGTATCTTTGCCGCAAATTTGGATAAGTATGAATTTTTGGCAAGTATTAATGTACACTATCCCCGCATTGGTGGTATTGATTAGTGTATGGATTGTGATGCATAAGATATTCAAAGACGAGGAACAGAAGCGTCTTTGGGAGTTGAAGAAAGCGAGTCAGAAGGAGATATCCCCTACCCGTTTGCGTGCCTATGAGCGCTTGGCATTAGTTCTTGAGCGCACTCAACCGGAAGCGTTAGTGATGGGGCTGAGCGAACGTCTAGAGGCTGCCGGCGAGAGTCTGGCCAGTCTGAGTATTATGAAGATGCAGCAGGAGTTACTGCGTACCGTGCGCCTTGAGTTCGACCATAATCTTAGTCAGCAGGTATATGTGAGCGACGAGACATGGGCAAAGATTATCGGTGCGCGTGACGAAATGGCAGCCTTTATCAACGCCATGGCTATTCAGCTGCCGCCGGAGAGTACGACAATGGATTATGCGAAAGTGCTGATGACCGCATACCGCAATAACGGCGAGACACCCCACCAAATTGCGATGGAAGCGCTGAAGGATGAAGCAAGAGGGCTATTGTAGACGGCTGAAGCCTATTGTAGATTTGAGATTGTAGATTTGAGAAAATATATTTTTGTCATATTGCTATTGTTGATGGGTTTGGTGGCGTGTGAGCCAGACCGGACATGTCGTTACGATGTGGATGTGAATGCAGTGCTTGTACTTAGATGCACGCACTACAACACATCGGATGTGGCAAGTAAGGTGGAGCAGTGGGACAGTATCACAGTTCAAGGTGTTGGAAATGACTCGGTGCTATACAACAACAGCAAGAGCGCGAAAGAGATTCTTCTGCCATTACGTGAAGACACAACGGTAACAGCCTATGAGTTAACTTGGAAAGGCAAAAAGGAGACCCTATACATACAGCATAGCAACACGCAGCAGTTTATATCCATGGCCTGCGGATGCGTGATATACCACCAGATAGAGAAAGTATGGTGCGACAAGGTCTGGGCAGACTCTGTGGAGATAATCAATGCCGCCGTAGAGACTGCAGAACAGAATAATATACGTATTTTTGCGACAACGCGTGACGAGAAGCCATGAGGAAGATGTTGGGGATAGTGATGACGATGGTGGCCTTGGTTGCGTATGCCGAAGAGCCACAAGACTCTGTGATTGTGGTGCAAGACACGTTACAAGTGTTAGTTGAAGACAGCGCGGGTGTGATGTTGCTGACGGATACGATTGTGGAAGTGGAACAATCGGTGGTTGCGGAAGATACGGTAGAGAAAAAAGGCAATATCCTGACCGGCAAATACGAACGGCTGAAAGATGGGACACGTATTTACTCCGACTCAGTGATTTATCAGGGTATGAACCTGAAGTTGGACATAGCAACCACCATCTTAGAAGCCGCCATATCGAAAGGTTCCATTTTGAGTTTCGAGGCCGCATGGAATATACGATTGAAGCAACGATTCTACCCCACTCTGGAAGGCGGTTATGTGAATGCAAAGGCCTCCGCAGACGGTGGTATACAAGATAGCGAAGGCGGATTCTTCCGAGTAGGTTTGGATATTAACGGACTGAAAAAACACCCTGAACGGCTAAATGCAGCGATGGTGGGTATACGTATAGGAACAGGCTTGACAAACTATGATTTATTAGGCGTTGAGATGAACGGCGGTTATTGGGGTCAGGGAAAGAAAACGGATTTTATGGACCAGTTCCGCGCCGATTGCTGGGGCGAAGTGGTAGCCGGTTGTCAGGTACAAGTATGGGAAGGCTTTCAAATGGGTTGGTACGTGCGATTTAAGATACTATTTACCCGCACCGCAAAAGAGGGACAAGTGATGCCTTACTATATTCCGGGCTTCGGCTATCGGGATGAGACAAACTGGGGAGTGAACTATTATATTGGGTATAAATTTTAGCCGGTGCAGTCACCGGAGACAAATAAACGACAATACTTGTTAATAACCGTATAAATATATTTATTATGAACAGCACAAATTTAATGAACAAGGCTGCAAACAACATTCGTATTTTGGCAGCGGCTATGGTAGAGAAAGCAAAAAGCGGTCACCCTGGTGGTGCACTTGGCGGTTCGGATTTCGTTAATGTACTCTTCTCGGAGTTCCTTCGTTACGACCCTGAGAATCCAGGTTGGGAAGCACGCGACCGTTTCTTCTTAGACCCAGGTCATATGGCTCCGATGCTATATAGTCAGCTCTGTCTTGCCGGTAAGTACAGTCTGGATGAGTTGCAGACGCTCCGTCAATGGGGCAGCGTCGTTCCCGGTCACCCGGAGCGCGATATTGAGCGTGGTGTAGAAAACACGAGCGGCCCGCTTGGTCAAGGACATGTATTCGCAGTTGGCGCAGCTATCGCAGCTAAATGGTTCAACGCCCGCGTAGGCGAGATGCACAATCCAAATATCTATGCGTTTATCTCTGACGGCGGTGTACAAGAGGAGATTTCACAAGGTGCAGGTCGTATTGCCGGTCACTTAGGATTGGATAACCTGATTATGTTCTATGACTCAAATGAGATACAGCTTTCGACGGGTTGCAAGGACGTGACCAGCGAGGATGTAGCCATGAAATACGAAGCCTGGGGCTGGTTCGTTCAGGAGATTGCCGGTAATGACCCGGACGCTATTCGCGAAGCACTGAAGAAAGCGATTGAAGAGAAGAATCGTCCGTCGCTGATTATCGGCCACACAGCTATGGGTAAGGGCGCAGTCACGGAAAGCGGTGAGAGCTTTGAAGGTCAATGCTCTACCCACGGTCAACCATTGAGCAAATCCGGTGCGTCGTTTGAGAAGACGGTTGAGCACCTCGGTGGCGACCCGACAAATCCGTTCCAGATCTTCCCTGAAGTGAAGAAACTATACGACGACCGCGCCGCCGAACTGCGCGAGTATGCAAATAACTACTACGTTAAATATCGTGCATGGAAAGAGGCTAATCCGACCACAGCAGCAGAATACGAGGCATATATGAGCGGCGAAACACCTTGCTTAGACTGGAGTTTAGTTGAGCAAAAAGCAGGCGATTCGACCCGTGGTGCAAGTGCCAAAGTGCTGTCATTCCTGGCTGAGAACGTGGGCAACATGATTGTTTCAAGTGCTGACTTGAGCAATAGTGATAAGACGGACGGCTTCTTGAAAAAGACACACGCGCTGAAGAAAGGTGATTTCACAGGTCAGTTCCTACAAGCCGGTGTGAGCGAGTTAACGATGGCTTGCCTGTGCATGGGTATGGCTTTGCACGGCGGTATCATCCCTGCTTGCGCTACGTTCTTTGTATTCAGCGACTACATGAAACCAGCTGTTCGTTTGGCAGCACTAATGGAATTACCGGTTAAGTTCGTTTGGAGTCACGACGCATTCCGCGTAGGCGAAGATGGCCCAACGCATGAGCCTGTAGAGCAAGAAGCACAGATTCGTCTGATGGAGAAACTGCATAACCACCACGGCGCTCCGTCGATGCTGGTTCTGCGTCCTGCAGACAGCGAAGAAACCACGCTTGCTTGGCGTGCAGCTATGGAGAACACGGCTACTCCGACCGCATTGATTTTGAGCCGTCAAGATATCGCTGCTGTGCCTAACGTGAACCTCGAGGGCTTCCGTAAAGGTGCATATATCGTATCAAAAGACGAGAATCCGCAAGTAGTATTGCTGGCTTCCGGCTCTGAGGTTGCGACGTTAATGGCAGGCGCAGAGCTGCTGCGCAAAGAGGGTGTTCGTTTGCAGATAGTGAGCGTTCCGAGTGAAGGATTGTTCCGTCAACAGCCTATTGAGTATCAGAACGAGATTCTTCCGAAAGGCATTAAGCGCTTCGGAATGACAGCCGGTTTGCCGTGCACGCTCGAAGGTCTGGTAGGCGACAATGGCGCTATCTGGGGATTGGAGAGTTTCGGCTTCAGCGCACCGTACAAAGTGCTTGACGAGAAACTCGGCTTCACGGCACAGAATGTCTATGACCAGGTGAAAAAGTTGCTGTAAACATTATACTTTCAACATAAAACATTCATTAATGGATTATAATTTTAGTGACATCGAGCAACGGTGGCAAACCGAGTGGGAGAAAAATCAGATCTACAAGGTAAGCAACCAAAGTAACAAACAACCATTTTACGTACTGGACATGTTTCCGTATCCATCGGGAGCGGGATTGCATGTCGGTCACCCGTTAGGCTACATCGCCAGCGATATATACAGCCGCTATAAACGTCTGCAAGGCTTTAATGTACTGCATCCGATGGGTTTTGATGCATACGGATTGCCGGCAGAACAATATGCCATTCAAACCGGTCAACATCCGGAAGTAACGACCAATAAGAATATAGCCCGCTATATCGAGCAACTGCGCAAGATTGGTTTCTGCTACGACTGGGATCGGGAAGTGCGCACCTGCGACCCGAAGTTCTATAAATGGACACAGTGGGCATTCCTCAAGATGTTCAACTCATACTACGACACGACTTTGCAGAAAGCACGTCCAATCTCGGAATTAGTGGCTAAATGGGAAGAGAACGACCCGACTTGGAAGACGCTGAGCGAGAAAGAGCAACAGGAACGTCTGATGAACTACCGCATAGCGTACTTGTCTGATACAAAAGTGAACTGGTGCCCGAAATTAGGCACAGTATTGGCTAACGACGAGGTGAGCGAAGGACTGAGTGTACGCGGTGGTTATCCTGTGGAACAGCGGGTAATGCGCCAATGGTCTTTGCGCGTGAGTGCCTACGCCGGTCGGTTGTTAGAAGGCTTAGACCGTGTCGATTGGACGGAAAGTCTCAAAGAGACTCAGCGTAACTGGATTGGTCGCAGCGAAGGCGCAGAGATGGTTTTCTTTGTTAAAAGTCGAAAGTCAAAAGCCGAAAACGAAGATTTTCCGATGACTATCTTCACCACCCGCGCGGATACGGTGTTCGGTGTGACATTTATGGTTTTAGCACCTGAAAGCGAATATGTTCAACGTGTAGTAACTGATGAGCAACGCGAAGAAGTAGAGGCATATCTTGCTCGCTGCAAGAACCGTACCGAGCGTGAACGCATCGCTGACCGCCGCGTAACCGGTGTATTCACCGGTAGTTACGCTATCAATCCGCTAACGAATGGTGAGATACCTATTTATATTTCTGATTACGTGCTCGCGGGTTATGGAACTGGCGCAATAATGGCTGTTCCTGCGCACGATAGCCGTGACTACGCATTTGCCAAGCACTTCAATCTGCCGATTATTCCGTTGATTGAGGGCGCAGACGTGAGCGAAGAGAGTTTCGACGCTAAGGAAGGTAAGATGATGAACTCCGGTTTTCTAAACGGCATGGAAGTCAAAGATGCAATCCAAGCGATGAAGGAGTATATCACCAACACAGGAATTGGTCATGTAAAAGTCAATTATCGTCTACGCGACGCTATTTTTAGCCGTCAACGTTATTGGGGCGAACCGTTCCCAATCTACTACAAGGACGATATGCCTTATGGCCTTCCTGAAGACGAGTTACCATTGCAACTGCCTGAAATAAAAGAGTTTAAGCCCACATCAGATGGTCGTCCGCCACTTGGTAATGCCGAAAATTGGACGTATAATGGTTATCCGCTTGAGCTTTGCACGATGCCTGGTTTTGCCGGTTCAAGTGCATACTATCTGCGCTATATGGATAATCATAACGACCAAGCACTTGTGGACAAAAAAGTGAACGAGTATTGGCGGCAAGTGGACTTGTATATCGGCGGAACGGAACACGCAACCGGACACTTGATTTATAGCCGCTTCTGGAATAAGTTCCTATATGATTTAGGCTACGTGTGCGAAGACGAGCCGTTCAAGAAGCTGATTAACCAAGGTATGATTCAAGGCCGTTCGAACTTCGTATATCGTTATATCGGCGAAGGCGCAACCGGTAACTTGTATATCAGCTATAACCTTATCGATAATCCGGAGTACAAGGATAAAGTGCAACCGATACATGTGGATGTGAATATTGTTCATAATGACGTATTGGATATTCACGCCTTCCGCGCTTGGATGCCGGAGTTCAGGAATGCCCAGTTTATCTTTGCCGACGGCACAAGCAACGAGGTTGAAGACAATCCGAATATAGGCGTTTCTATGCCTAAGCAGTACATCTGCGGTTGGGCAGTGGAGAAGATGTCGAAGTCGATGTTCAATGTAGTCAACCCGGACGATGTGATAGCTCAATATGGCGCAGACACATTGCGTCTCTACGAGATGTTCCTTGGTCCGCTGGAGATGAGCAAACCATGGGATACGAATGGTATCGACGGCGTTCACCGTTTCCTGCGCAAACTATGGAACATGTACGAAACGATTACCGACGACGAGCCGACAATGGACGAATTACGCAGTTTGCATAAGCTGATTAAGAAAGTTACGTGGGACATCGAGAACTTCTCGTTCAACACATCTATTCCGGCATTTATGATTGCTGTGAACGAATTAGGCAAGTGCAATAAACGCGCTATCTTGGAACAGATTGCTGTGCTTATTGCTCCTTATGCTCCGCATATTGCTGAAGAAGCATGGCATCGCTGCAAAGGTGACGGATGCGGTTTCGTTGTGAACGCAGAGTGGCCAAAATGCAATGAAGAATACTTAGTTGAGAATAATATCAACTACCCGATTCAGTTCAACGGGAAAGTGCGCTTTACGCTGTCGCTGCCGAAAGAGACGCCTAAGGACGAGGTAGAAAAAATTGTTATGGCTAATGACCAGACTGCTAAGTACCTCGCAGGCAACGCACCGAAGAAAGTGATTGTTGTTCCGGGAAGAATCGTGAATATTGTCATTTAGTATGCGTAGCATCTATTGCCTAGTCATTGCCTTAAGCCTGCTATTTTGCGGATGTGAAAAAAGCGAGCAGCAAGATGGACTTATCGGATGGGAGATCTCGTTTGGCATTAACGTGTCCACTTCCACCATAACTTCTGGTTTGACATCCGAATATATAGACTCCATTTGCAACGTGATTGCGGCAGAGAGCGAATACAACAAACTTGGTGCCAACCATATCATTCTACGCAAGCAGAAAGAAAGCAAGGAATTGAAGCAGAAAGCAATCGAGTTTGCCAAAGCCGTAGACCAACGCATTAAGGCCAAATGGGGCAATGAAGTACAAGTAGATAGTCGCTATACAAAGTTACAAGTTGCATTTGATGCTGATTACATCACAACGACGGAAACAGTGGCCATTTATAAGTATAAATAAGCATTTGACTTGCCAAAAATCAAAAAAAAGAGGATTAAAGTCATTTTTTTTGAAAAATATTTGGTCAGTTAAAAAAAAAGCAGTACCTTTGCAGCCGCTTTTGAAAAAAGCAGGAGAATCAGTAGCTCAGCAGGTAGAGCACATCCCTTTTAAGGATGGGGTCCTGGGTTCGAGCCCCAGCTGGTTCACAAGAGCAGAGGTCGCAAGATCTCTGCTTTTTGTTTTTAGCATTAAGTCTATGAATATTGCATTGACATATCAACGACGCGAGACTACCACCACCCAAGTTGGCGGACTTCCTATCGGTTCTGCATATCCTATTCGGATACAGACAATGGCCAACACCTCAACAAATGATATCGAAGCAAGTGTTGCGCAAGTTTTACGCTGCGAAAAAGCAGGTGCAGAATTATTCCGTTTCACGACTCAAGGTGCGCGAGAAGTGGAGTCGCTCAAGCAGATTGAAGACCAACTGCATACCCTGGGCAGTCAGATTCCTTTAGTGGCAGATATCCATTTCCGTTCTGATGTAGCGGATATGGCAGCCGAAGTATGTGAGAAAGTGCGTATCAATCCGGGCAACTACGCGCCTGACCAAAGCACTTTGCATGAGCGTTTTAGCCATTTGCTTACAGTATGTCGTCAACACCAAACGGCTATCCGCATTGGCGTTAATCATGGTAGTTTGGCACCGCGAATCATGGAACATTATGGTGACACGCCTGAAGGCATGGTAGCCAGTTGCATGGAGTTCTTGCATATTGCCAACAAAGAGAAGTTCTATAATATCGTGCTCAGCATCAAAGCATCCAACACACGCGTTATGGTGGATACAGTGCGGCTACTGGTGGAAACGATGGATAAGGAAGATATGCACTACCCTATTCATTTGGGCGTTACGGAAGCAGGTGAAGGCGAAGACGGCCGTATTAAGTCAGCAGTCGGTATAGGTGCCTTGCTGGCAGATGGTATAGGTGACACTATCCGCGTAAGTCTCAGCGAAGAGCCGGAAGCTGAAATACCTGTGGCTAAAGAATTAGTGCGTTATTTCGCGGATCCGAAGAGTCCTCGTTATGACGAACAGCACATCATCAGTTACGACGAAGAGAAACGGGGGATTTTCTACTATAGTACGGAGAAAGAGTGGCCATTATTCCAACTGCATGCTGCTGCGGAATGCGGACGACTCTTGTGGCAATACGGCTGTGATAAGTTAGAACTACTCAATCCGAATTTTGACTTAAGACACGTAGAATCCTTGAGTAAAGATATTCTGCAGGCAGCACGAGTGAAAATGTATAAAACCGAGTTTACTTCTTGCCCTGGTTGCGGTCGTACAATGTTCGACTTGCAAACTACTATCACGCAAGTCAAGAAAGGTATCACTGAACATCTGGGCAACAAGGCTCGTGGACTGAAGATAGCTATTATGGGGTGTATCGTAAATGGACCGGGCGAAATGGCGGATGCCGACTATGGCTATGTGGGTGCAGGAAAAGACCGCATTAGTCTATACCGAGGAAAAGATTGCGTGCTCAAGAACATCCCGCAAAACGAAGCAGTGAAACAATTAGTGGAACTGATAGAGAACGATAATATATAATAAAAATGCAAATAAAATTTGCATATATCAACAAAAAGCAGTACTTTTGCACCAAATTTGGCAATAAATAATTTATAAACTATACAAACATGAAAAAATCTCCTTTACAAATTGCCCGTCAAGCTTACCAGCCCAAGATGCCGGTGGCGTTGAATGGAAATGTTCGTTTATCTGAAGGTGCAGCAACTCAATCCGTAGCTGACCAAGCAGAAATTAAACATTTGTTCCCTAACACATACGGTCTGCCAATTATCACGATGGAGCCTGCCGATGGTGAGCCAAAGAGTGAGTCCATCAACGTAGGTGTTATCTTGTCCGGTGGTCAAGCTCCCGGCGGTCACAACGTGATTTGCGGTTTGTTCGACCGTCTCAAACGTCTGAATCCAACTAATAAACTGTATGGTTTTCTCGGCGGCCCAAGCGGTTTGATTGAAGGCAAATACCAAGAACTGACTGCTGATATTATTGATGAGTATCGTAATACCGGTGGTTTTGATATTATCGGTTCCGGTCGTACAAAACTGGAAGAGACATGGCAGTTTGACAACGGAATTGAGGTATGTAATAAGTTAGGTATCAAGGCCGTTGTTATCATTGGCGGTGACGACTCAAACACCAACGCTTGCGTGCTGGCAGAATACTATCTGCAGAAGAAATGCGGTATTCAAGTAATCGGTTGTCCGAAGACCATTGACGGCGATTTGAAAAACGAGATGATTGAAACCTCTTTCGGCTTCGACACCGCTTGCAAGACCTATGCAGAGTTAATTGGTAATATCCAACGCGATGCTAACTCAGCAAAGAAATACTGGCACTTTATCCGTCTAATGGGCCGCAGCGCAAGTCATATTGCATTGGAATGTGCTTTGCAAAGTCAGCCTAACATCTGCCTCATCTCTGAGGAAGTTGAGGCTAAAAACATGACGCTAAACGATATCGTTGAGCAGATTGTAGAAGTGATTGTTGATCGCTCCAACGCCGGTCTCAATTTCGGTACCATTCTTATTCCGGAAGGTTTGATTGAGTTTATTCCGGCAATGCGCGTGCTGATTCAAGAATTGAATGACCTGCTAGCTCAAAACGAAGAGTTTGCTTCGCTGGGAGGTGATGACGCTAAGCGTGAATATGTTAAATCCATGCTGACACCGGCATCCTGCGAGTTGTATCGTTCACTGCCGAAGGGTATCGCTCGCCAACTCACACTGGATCGTGATCCTCATGGTAACGTCATGGTGTCTCAAATAGAGACCGAGAAATTGCTTATCGAGATGGTGGCTAAACGTTTGGCAGTGCTCAAAGCCAACGGTACCTATAAAGGCAAATTCGCTGCACTCAACCACTTCTTCGGTTACGAAGGACGTTGTGCCATCCCATCCAACTTCGACGCAGACTATTGCTACTCTATTGGTGTTACTGCAGCCCATCTGATTGCTGCAGGCAAAACAGGATATATGTCACTCGTTCGGAACCTGACACGTCCGGCTGCTGAATGGTTGGCTGGTGGTGTACCTATCACGATGATGATGAATATGGAGAAACGTAACGGTAAAATGAAACCCGTTATCCAAAAAGCTTTGGTTGATTTGAATGGAGCTCCATTTATGTACTTCAAAAAACATCGTGCTGCATGGGCAGATGCTAACACCAGTTATATCTATCCGGGTCCTATTCAATATTACGGGCCAACAGAGATTTGTGATCAACCGACTATTACTCTTAAATTGGAACGTGGTGCGCAGTAAACTGCTTTTTATAGGATTGATGCTCTGTTCGAGTCTGTGCCTCGCACAGATTCCGACGGAGCGTCTATATACCGCTTGGGAAAAAGAAGATATGGATGTTTGGCGCAATTTTCTGGATAGCACCAAATGGGAAACACTTTCTAAAGCCGACCAAGCGGTTTATATCAATTATGAATACGGCTATGTAGCTCTCGTAGCTGACGGCCAAGTGCAAGATGAGAAAAAAACACGGATAGATACGTTCGCAACGCATCTGCAAAGTTTACGCTATTACTTGCCGTCAGCACCTTTCATGGCTTATAAAGCTGCAGAGTGTGCTTTCCGCGCTAAGGTTAGTAAGCTTGATCTCATACCGATGGGACTTAAAGCGCAGCGTTACGTACGTTCGGCTTTTTCGTATGACAAGAAAGACCCATTCGCCCTTACGGTTGCCGGAGTCTTGGACTTCTATACACCACCTTTATTCGGAGGTAGTCGAACACGTGCAATGCACTATTTCAAAGAAGCTACCAGGTATTACGAGTTATCCGGAGATACGGTGAATAACTGGAACTACAAGATGGCAAAAACATCAGACACGTTTTTTGCACCTAAGAAGTGAAATTGACTAAGCGGATACACATAGTACTCACTCTATTGTGCGTGGTGCTCGCGATGCCGACCCACGCACAATATGTAGGCAGCGGAACAAGTGCTTTTGCCTTTTTAGACCTGCCAATCTCCTCACGATTGAATGCGTTAGGCGGAACAAACGTGAGTATACGGGATGGCGAAATATCAATGGGTATGTGCAACCCTGCGCTCTTGGGAGACATGACCGATAAAGTGCTGGAGTTGAACTATGCCTACTTCTTGCCAGGAACGAACTTCGCCAGTGTGCTGTATGGGCATAATTTTGGTGAAGCCAAGTTCATTCCTATCAAAGAGGATGCCATGGACAAACCGGAGAAGCCTAACTACTTTGCAGTAGGCGTACATTATCTGGATTATGGTCGAATGGCCTATGCCGATGTGGACGGCAACAAGACCGGCGGTACTTTTGGTGCCCGGGATATCTTGATTGATGCCATGTACGCCCGTCAATTGGGTCCGCACTTCACTGTTGGCGTGACGCTCAAACCAATTATTTCGTTCTATGAGCACTATTCTGCTTTTGCTTTAGGAGCTGATGTGGGAGCGCATTTCCAATTGAAGGATTCGACCTTCCAACTTGGTCTCGTTCTGCAGAATATCGGTTGGCAACTGAAAGGTTTCTACTCCGACGAGGGAGGTCAGGTTCGTGAGATGTTACCGCTGAACCTACAGTTAGGTTTTAACTACCGCTTTAAGCATGCGCCTATTCGTATCGGTATGACAATACACAATATCCAGCAATGGAACTTAGGCTACGAGCACACGAACTTACTGAAAGACGAAGTGGCAGATATTAAATGGTACGACATGATGTTTCGCCATACCATCTTCTTCCTTGATATCACTCCTAAAAGCGAGCGGTTCTACATAACACTCAGTTATAACCATCGCCGTCGTGCCGAAATGCATATCCAAGACCAATTCTCTATAGCCGGTTTGGCTATAGGTGCAGGTGTACGAATTTATAAATTCCGAGTCGGATTCGCTTTCACGCAAGCAACCAAAAATAACTTTACCTACCAAGCCAGCCTTGCGTTGGACATCAATTCATTACTCAAATGAGAAAAATTATTGTAGCAATAGACGGTTATTCGTCATGTGGTAAATCAACCGTAGCAAAACAATTGGCTCAGTATGCTGGCTACACCTATGTTGATACAGGTGCTATGTATCGCACAGTAGCTTTAGCCGTTTCCCGCGCAGGAGTGGCAGGCGATGAGAAACAGATTATTGCTCTTTTACCACAGATAAAGATATCATTTGTTCAAACTGCTAATGGTCAGCACGTCTGCCTTAATGGTGAAGACGTGGAGAGCCATATCCGCACAATAGAAATAGGCAACATGGCATCCCAAGTGGCTGTAATAGGTGAAGTACGACGTTTTCTCGTTAATCAACAGCAAAAATTAGGCGAAGCGAAAGGCATAGTCATGGACGGTCGTGATATCGGAACTGTGGTTTTCCCAAACGCCGAACTCAAACTATTCCTTACTGCACGATCGGAAGTGCGTGCCGAACGCAGACTATTAGAATTGCAAGAGAAGGGTGAACATCCTGTTTACGAGGATGTATTAAATGACGTCAATGACCGCGATTACCGCGACACACATCGTGCCGAATCACCTTTGCGACAAGCGGAGGATGCTATCGTGGTAGACAACTCCGACATGACCAAGGAAGAACAAATGCTACATATCCAACGCCTTTTCGATGATTGTATCCATAGACAATAACTCCGGTTTCTGTTTCGGTGTCACCAGCGCTATTCGCATAGCGGAAGAAGAACTGGCCAAAGGTCAGCTCTTTTGTCTTGGAGATATTGTTCACAATAGTCAAGAAGTGAAGCGACTGGAACAACTTGGTCTTGAGACCATCGATTACGACGATTTACGCACCTTACATAATGTACGCGTGCTCCTGCGCGCGCACGGAGAACCGCCTTCAACCTATCATATCGCGCACAATAACGGAATTGAGATTATTGATGCCACTTGTCCCGTAGTGAAAAAACTACAGGAGCGGATTCATAGAACATACATCGACCATCGCGATGCACAAATTGTAATATACGGAAAAGCAGGGCATGCAGAAGTCATCGGCTTGCAGGGACAAACAAACAATACAGCCATTATTATTGAGAATGAGAAAGACTTAGATAAAATTGACCTCACGCGTGATATATATCTTTTTTCTCAAACGACAAAGTCTGTAGAAGGTTTCCGCACACTTATTGACGCTATTAAGTCCCGTAAAAATGGTGGAGGATTTGAGTACCACGATACCATATGCAGAAGTGTTGCTAACCGCGTTGAGCAACTCAAAGCCTTTGCTGCTAAACAAGACATAGTCCTTTTTGTAGGTGGTCGCAAATCCTCCAACGCTAAAGTGCTGTTTGAGCACTGCCGCGAAGCAAATCCCAATACCTACTTCATCGAAAGTGCCAACGAGGTGCGAGAAAGCCTTTCCTCCTTTACCCTTTCAGACACTACAAAAATCGGTATCTGCGGCGCGACAAGCACACCGCAATGGCTCATGCAACAAGTCGCCGAAGCATTACAAAATCTACCTAAATAATACAGGAAATTCTAGACAAGACCTAGACTCTACTGCTGTTTTTAAGCCAATCCAATAACTCTTTCATAGAGGAGAAGACTAGATCTGCTCCTTCGTTCCATAAAGCAGCATCGGCGAGGGGACCGGTGTTAACAGCAATAACGAATAATCCGGCGGCCTTTGCCGAACGCACACCTAAAGGAGCATTCTCAATCACACAGCACTCTTTCTTCGGATACTTACTTTTGTCCCAAGCAAGCAGATATGGCTCAGGGTCTGGTTTGCAATGCGTCACATCAAAGGCCGTTATCATTCGCGAACGATCAAAGAACGGACCTATTCGTGTGTTCAGGTTATCCAAAAGAGAAGATTTTGCGCTCCCAGTCACTACCCATATTTCTTTCTTGTTCTTTCTGAGAAAACGCAGTACATCCACAACTCCTTCTATCGGTTCAACCTCACCTAACGTTCTGAATATTTCACATTGCTCTTCGTAAATATCCCAAATCTCATCTTCACTGGCTTCACGATGCTCCAGTTCCCAAATAGCCTCGCGGATAACCTCTTTGCCCGTGCGACCTTCATTCACAAAAGCATCATCCTCGGAGAAGTCAAATCCGTGTCGATGCATAACCTCCGCCCAAGCCCGAGCGTGCTTGGGCATGGAGTCATACAATATTCCGTCCTGATCAAAGAAAAACGCTTTCATTATTGATGTTGCTCACGCAATAGGTCATTAACGGTTTTCACCGGATTAAATGTTGAAATAGGAACTTCCACGAAGTAAGTATTCCAGCGACTCATAGCACCATTCCATAAACCCGGTAGCTCAAGAGCTAACAGCTCTTTACCATCTTTGGACTTATGGGAGATAAAACCAGTCTTCGGATCAACGAACTTAGGCAGGTCGAACGGTTTGCCCTGATAATCCTTGATAGCGCAAACGAGATCTACCGGATTGAAGTGCGTAGAAGTGGACATTAAGGATTGGTCTTCAATCTGCGAGGACTCAAGAATCTGGCAAGAGATAGAGCCATCCTCTTCGCGTACAAGGAATGGTCCACCGCCAGGCTCACCCGTATTTTTTACTACACCGCATACGCGGATTGGACGATTGAGTTTAGCACGCTCTTCGTCGCTCAGGTTCGGATCTTGCAGTTTGTCGAAGATCTCTTTCTGTTTAGTAACCAACACACCTGCCAGAATCTGCTTGTAGCGAATAGTATCTTTCTTGAGACGATCAGGCACCACGTTATCAATATTCTTAATGAAGACGATATCGGCATCTTGTTGGTTGAGATTCTCAATGAGAGCACCATGTCCACCCGGTCGGAAAAGAAGCCTACCATCTGGAGTGCGGAACGGCGTACCATCCGGATTAGCAGCAAGTGTGTCCGTTGACGGCATCTGCTCCGAGAAGGAAATCTCAAATTTAACATTGAATTTTTTCTCAAACTTCTGCAGGTTTTCAGCTATATGCTGACGGAAAAGTGGCAGATGCTCATGCGAAACAGTAAAGTGAATATTCGTAGCACCGGTCAGTGCACCTTCTGCCAAGTGCTCCAAAGCCGGTGTACGTGCGCCATCGCGATACTTATGGAAGAGCAATAAGCCTTTCGGCAGCTTGCCATAAGCCATATCCTCCAAGAGATAGCGAACAGCTTCCTGCCCAGATTTGCCTGCTAATTGGTCGCCGAAAGCGAACTTATCAATATTGGTCAGGAACTCCTTAATAAAAGGTGTTTCCACATCATTATCGAGGTACTCAAACAAGTTTTTGAACATACGACTTGCAGCACCGCTGGCGGGAACGAACTTAAGTACCTTATGTTGGCCTTTAAGGTAGTTTTCCCAAGCAGCAATATACTCTTCCTGCTCGGCTTTCTTAGGCGCCATAATGCCTTTTTTAACTGAAGCAGCTGCGACGATGTCCAAACTTGGGAAGCCCGTTTTAAAGCATTCCATTTGTTGATTGGCTTTCTCGACTGAGATGCCACGTTGAGCAAGTTGTTCGAGATCTGATTGTGTCCACATAGTAAATAGATTTATATGTTAGTTATCAAAAATATTTATTTCAAGTCTACAGTTACCTTAAAGTTAAACATTCTTCCTGTCAAGTAATTTGGGCTTGCCCACTGATATCCGTTTGCGTCGCTCGCCCAGAAATATGAGTTGACATTCTTCCATCCTACAAGATTGAATACTTCAAACTGCAGAGCCCATTCGCTCACATGCTTTGCCGTTGGTTTACGCATAAACTTAGCAGTCTTGGCATTAAAAGCATACGTCGCTCCGATATCGATACGGCGATAAGGCGGAGTGCGGAAGGTTTTCATAGATTCTAAGTTTTTGGGAGCAGCGAATGGGAGTCCATCTGCCCAAATAAATTTAATATGAAAGATAAGTTGTGGTAGCCGTGGAAAGTAGTCCTGGAAGAGCATGGAGAACGAATAACGTTGTTCTTGCGGACTGGGTAACCAACCCCATTCGGGATGGTCTAACTGCTTCTGTTTTGCAGACATGGCGGAGAAACATATCCACGAGTCCGCACCCGGCACCAACTCACCATAAAGTTTAAGGTCCACACCGGTCGCATAACCAACCGCATCATTTTTACCCGAATAGCGAACTCGAACGTTATCCACAGTGTAGCTAACCAGCCGATCCATATATTTATAGTACGCCTCGGCAGACAATTTAAACGGACGTCCCCAAGCACGGAAATAGTAATCAAATCCGGCCACTGCGTGCACAGAACGCTGGGCTTTGAGGTCTTTATTAAGTTGTATACGCGTTACACCTGCTATATCGGTGATAGTATCACGCAATTCTTTATAGAACGGAGCCTGATAATACAATCCTCCGGCGATACGAAAAGAGAAATCACGTTTCCAACCAGGAATAATCTCTAAAGATGCACGAGGCGACGGCAGTACTTCCTTCGTAAAAGACCACCAGTTAAGTCGTGCTCCAACAGTCAACAAGATACGACATTTCTCCAAGTTCCACTTATAGTTGTCCTGTATAAAAGCTTGTAAACGGGCAGAATACATAGAATTAGTTCCTCGCATGGAGTAAAATAATTCTTCTGCATGTTCAGTATTGGGTTGTGAATAACCGGCAGAGTCTCTCCATTGCCACTCACTTATGCCGTCAGTAATGATTTCGGCTTGACCACTGATGCCCCAAATTAGGTTATTCTGCCCGCGTTGCCATTCACCGTGATGAGCGAGAGTTATCACACCTGCTTCCAATTTATTGCGAGCATGTTCATGGTATATTCCGGTACCCAAAACAGATGCATCGCTATAGTTATTAACATCACCTGGGCGAGAGGCTTGTGTGTTACCGGAAGCATTCGAATCCATCGGCTTATCGGCAAGAACGTATTGTCCGGTAATGTCAAAGTTCTCCTTCTCGGATGTATAGAATCCGCTTAAGTCAAAGCCAATCTGGACACCATTACCCACTTTGCCTTGCGCCGAAAGTGCCCCAAAGGCAGTAAGAAAGCGGTCTTTCTCTTGACCTTCATACCAAATGGACAGATTCTTGGCTTCTTGGTAACTGCCAAAACTTTCACTTAGTGAATCGGGCCGAAAACGATAGTCATTAAGACTAACATTACCGAGGAAGGACATATGCCATGTAGGTTCATTTCCCGAAGTGTTCGGTAGTACCCAAGTAAGCATCGTTTGGTAGTCCACATAGTTCGGCCGATAATTTCCGGATGTAGGCATTGCCCCCAACAAATACGCAGATGTCTTATAGCGTATACCATGCATCTGGGAGTAAGAGCTGTCGCCATGGGCAAGGAAGACACTCGCACCTAAAAGACTGGCACTAATGCTACCTGCAAATCGGTCAGGTCTTTTATACCGAATATCAAGCACACTGGACATTTTGTCACCATATTGTGCACCAAATCCACCAGCAGAGAAAGAGACATTATCTACCATTTCAGGATTGACGAAACTCAATCCTTCCTGTTGTCCGCTACGAATAAGAAGGGGACGATGTACTTCGATGCCATTGACATATACTTCGTTCTCGTCGAAACTACCACCTCGTACATTGTACTGGCTACTAAGTTCGTTATTTTGGTTGACACCGGCAAAAGTAATGAGAATGCTTTCGATAGATCCTCCTGTAGCATCAGGCATAAGGCGAGTCGTGCCAGCATCTATCTGATCCATTGTACCGGTCGTGTGTTTCACACCGCGGACTTCAACCTCTTCTATCCATTGTTCGTCTGTAGGGAGACTGACGTTAATATTGAGCACCTCTTGATTACCGATGATGTTTTGCTTGGTTGTGACATAACCAACCATCGAGAAAACAAGTTCAAACTCAGCCTCTTCAAGCGAAAGTGTATAATATCCGTTTTTATTAGTGGTTGTTCCCTGAATGATACCCTCTGCACCTTGGGCCGTAACATTAACGAGCTCAATACCGCGATTATCTATATCCGTAACGTACCCGTACACGCGCATTACGCGTGCATACAAACTCGTTGCCGCCAGTAAGAGAGCAGCAACGAGTAGTACATATCTTATCCGTACGCTAATTATTTCTTAAAGTAGCGGTTGTATAAGCCTTCAAAGCCTTTTCCGTGACGAGCCTCGTCGCGAGCCATCTCATGCACTGTGTCATGAATCGGATCGAGATTGAGTTCTTTCGCGCGTTTAGCGATATTCAATTTGTCTTCGCATGCACCGGCCTCGGCTAACATACGTTTCTCGAGATTGGTCTTGGTATCCCAAACCACTTCTCCCAACAACTCTGCAAACTTGGAAGCATGCTCAGCCTCTTCGAATGCATATTGACGGAACGCTGCAGCTATCTCAGGATAGCCCTCGCGGTCAGCTTGACGGGCCATAGCCAGATATTGACCTGCCTCGGTACATTCTCCCATAAAATGTGCGCGAAGGCCTTCGGCAATAATCGGGTCTTTCTCATCCTTAGCGACACCTAATACGTGCTCGCAAGCAAAATTGAGTTTACCTTCTTCTGCCACTTTCCACTCAACGAGTTGTTTACATTGTGGGCAACGTTCTGGAGCTGCCTCTCCCTCAAATACGAATCCGCAAATGGGGCAAATAAATTTCTTGTTCATAACGTTAATTTATAAGGTTAATATTTCGGGTGCAAAGATAATACATTTTTTTTATACGCACAAATAAAAGTGTTTTTTTCATTATTTCTCATCAAGAAAAGTGGTAATTTCATTCATCAGTTCCACCTTGGCCTTTTCGAGGTTATCATTTACTATAACGGTGTCAAAGTACTGCGCCTTCTCCATTTCAGATGCCGCTTTAGCTACACGTTCTTCAATTTTCTCGGGTGCATCAGTAGCACGATTAATAAGACGTTTGCGCAGTTCTGCTACGGAAGGCGGAGCTACGAATATGCTTCGCGCATTATCACCGAAAATTCGTTTCAGGTTAATACCACCCTCTACATCTACATCAAAGACAACATGATGTCCCGCAGATTCTATACGTTCAATCTCAGACTTGAGGGTACCGTAATACGAACCGCTATAGACCTGTTGCCACTCAACCAGTTGGTCATCTTTGATGAGTTTCTCGAACTCAGAGTTGGTAATAAAATAATACTCTTTTCCATGCTCTTCTACCCCACGCGGTTGACGTGTTGTGGCAGAAATAGAGAACTCAAGGTCTCTGCGCTGCGAGAGCAAAAATTGTATAAGGGTGCTTTTACCTGCACCACTGGGGGCTGAAAAAATAAGTATCATAGTACGTTAAGGACTTGTTCTTTTATTTGTTCGAGGATATCTTTCATTTTGACAACGAGTATCTGCATCTCGGATTGATTTGACTTACTACCGAGAGTATTGATTTCGCGTCCCATCTCTTGAGCGATGAAACCAAGTTTCTTACCTACTCCTACCCCATTTTCCGCCATGACTTCTCTAAAATAGCGGATATGGTTGGTAAGACGTACTTTTTCCTCGGTTATATCAAGTTTCTCTAGATAATAAATAAGTTCTGCTTCAAGTCGGTTTTTATCTACTTGTTGCTTCGTTTCCTCGGCGAGTTTGTCAAGATTTTTGATAAGGTGCTGCTTGATATTCTCCACTCTTCCCTTTTCATAGGGTTCCACTTCGGCAAGTAATGCTGTAATATCATCCAATTTCTCGGTGAACATGTGCTCTAATGCCGCGCCTTCTTGTATACGGAAGGACAGAAAATTCTGCAAGGCTTCATTGATTGTTGTTTGGAGTTTTGACCACTCTTCATCGGATAAGGTTACTTCTTGCGTATTGGCCTTCAGCACATCAGGAAAGCGCATGATAGAAGCCATCACTTCTGGTGGTAAGATTCCCATCGAATGTGCCTTGTATTCATCCGCATAATACTGCACCGCCTGCCAATTGATAGGGGTAAACGCTTCCGCCGTGCCCCCTTCCAGTTGCTGTGTATAGATAGCAACATCTATTTTTCCTCGCAATAGAGGTTCTGTCAGCATATTGCGGATATCCATCTCTTTATCGCGAAAGACGGATGACATTTTCCACGTCAAATCTAGTTGTTTACTATTGACCGAGCGTATCTCAACGATGGTCTTGTGGTCGGAAAAGATGTATTCGGCCTTTCCGTAGCCGGTCATGGATTGTATCATTTACCTATACAGAATTTACTGAATATATTGTTTAAAACCTCTTGCGATGTTATTTGTCCTGTTATCTCTCCCAATGCATTTAAACAATCTTGGAGGTCCATCGATAGAAACTCGCCGGATAGTTGCCGCTCCAAACCGTTTTGAACGCGTTCGATAGCCTCTTTTGCACGAACCAGTGCCTCATAATGGCGGGCACTAGATATAACGATGCCGTTCTGATTTACTCCATTTTGCGCACACTCTACTAATGCCTTTTTAAGCGGTTCTATTTGTCCATATTTAGCAGAAATACCTTCAACAGGCTTGTCCGAGAGGTCTACCTTATTCAACACCTTGATAACCGTTTTGCCTTCAGGAATACTGAACTCAGTAGTTGGCGCATTAACATCCTCCACATATACGATTATCTGTGCGTCCTCCATCGCCTTTCGACTACGTTCGATTCCAAGACTTTCTATTCGGTCATCGGTATTACGCAATCCGGCAGTATCAATCAGGCGGAAGAGTATGCCGTCAATGATTAGGCGGTCTTCAATAGTATCACGTGTCGTTCCAGCGATGTCACTAACGATGGCTCGGTCTTCACCTACTAACGCATTAAGAAGCGTCGATTTACCTGCGTTCGTCGGACCTACAATAGCCACCGCAATACCATTTTTGATGGCATTACCGGTTTGAAACGAAGCCGTTAATGCACTAAGGCGTTCGTGAATTTTCTCTGCCAAGGTTGTGAGTTCACCTCTGTCCGCGAATTCTAATTCTTCGTGATCTGCGAAATCAAGTTCTAACTCAATCAGACTAGTGAAATGGAGTAGCTGATCGCGTAGAGCTTGTAACTCAACCGATATGCCACCGCGCAAATGGCTGAAAGCCAAGTCTTTTTCGGCTTTTGTTTCTGCAGCGATAAGGTCCGCTACAGCCTCAGCCTGAGATAAATCAATCTTACCATTGAGAAAAGCGCGTTGAGTAAACTCTCCTGCTTTCGCCAATTGGCATCCAGCATTTGTTAGCCAACGTAATGCTTCTTGCTGAATATATAGGCTACCATGACACGCTATTTCCACCACATCTTCACCCGTAAAGGAGTGAGGTGCACGGAAAACCGACACCAATACCTCATCCAAGATTTCCTCCTTACGATGTAAAGTGGTATGGTGTATGGTATATGGCTTAGCTGACTGCAACGGACATGTGAGCTGTTCCACTATAGCTATAGCATCTGGCCCGCTCACCCGAAGAACAGCGATACCTCCTATGCCGTACGGCGTTGATATGGCAACTATCGTACTCATCAAAACGGGTTATCAAAATCGGCCAACAAAGGATGATGTTGATCCTTCTCCGAAAGAATCATCTTGTTTGCCGGCACTTGCCAATTAATGTTAAGTGTCGGATCAGAAAGCAGTATGCCCCCGTCAGCTTCGGGATGATAAAAGTTATCACATTTATATGTAAAAATCGCTGTTTCGCTCAGCACAGAAAAGCCATGAGCAAACCCTTTTGGAATAAAGAATTGACGATGGTTTTCCTCATTGAGTTCAACAGAAAACCACTGACCGAAAGTGACACTATCCTTACGCAAGTCTACTGCCACATCCAGCACCCTACCTCTTGTGCAGCAAACGAGTTTAGCCTGGCAATAAGGCGGTCGTTGGAAATGCAACCCGCGAACTACACCATATGACGAACAAGATTGATTATCTTGCACAAACTGCGCCGTTATACCGGCTGATTGATAACGCTGCTCGTTATAAGTTTCAACAAAATAACCACGTTGGTCTTTGTGCACTTTTGGTTCAATAATGAGCAAGCCTTCGATTGGTGTTTGTATTATATTCATACTATCTATAATTACATCGCCACACGCACCGTAATACGAATACCATTCCGCTGCCACGGACCAAGTTTAGTACCAGTTCCCGATGCGTTAAGATGCGTCAAACGGCGAACATACTCTATTCGGAAGAGCTTAAATATATTCTCTATTCCGGCAGTAATTTCCATATAAGGCATATAGGAGTATTTTATATCGCCTTCGGAGTTATGCATTGCAAAGTCTGTCCTGGCTTTTATGCTTTGTCCGTTTTCTATATATGAAACCGGGAAGTCATACAAACCGGGTGTCTTATTCGGATTATTGCGGTCACCCAAGTAACCGGCTAACATATGGAAAGACACAACTTCACGCAATTTGAGGTGTTTGATACCCGGAATTCGATTGAATATCCAACCTTTTAGATAATAGGTCATATGCAACGAGACATATCTATCCATAAGGAACTCCATCGGTTGCATCAGCGAGAATGCTTTGGGATCCATCAGTATGGATTGGTTGCTCACAGGTACAAACAACTTGGTGTAAGGCGCTTTTTCTGTCGCCAAATAGCCGATATCACCAATAACGTCCAAGTGACCAAAAGCAGACAACCAGAAACGTTTTTCAGCCGAAAGCTGAATACGGTTGTAGAAGAAACGATCTTCCATAATATAACCCATCTCATTGGTAAAACGGAAGACAGGCGCATCTTTCCACAAGTTAAACGGCGACTCTATACCTTGACGGTCGTTGTAGATATAGCCTCCCGGAGAATAGCGTAGCGAGAAAGTCCACATAAAATCATGGTAGAACGGCGTCTCGGTCACTGTGCCATCTGCATCTCGTTTGATATACCGCAAAAGCAAATCCTCTTTCCCTTTACGTGATTCGCCAAAGCGAGGTGCCGCCCACTTACGCTTGTCGGTATCCAAGTCATATAAACCAGACGACCCGTTTGGCGTATTATGCATAAAATCAAACCACGTAATCACAGAGAACTGGTTCGCATATTCTTTCTCGTATTTAAGACGCAGTTTCATAATATACTGCATCGGCTTCGGGTCAAAGTTGAACTTAATGGACATGAAGATGTGATCACGATCCAACACACGATACGTTTGCGCCAATTCCTCAATATCATAACTGAACGAAAGAGATAAATTATGTCGCAAACTTTCGTACGGATGATAGGGTTTATCATGGAAAGAGTGCAATAGTGTAAATCCTCCCTTAGGTGTTTTATCTGCCAATCCATACGCTATATAACCACTGAAGAACCATCGCGGATGAGCATTAGCAGTAGTCATACCGCCTATACGGAAACGACATCCTTCCTGTTCATTGTAAGAGAATGTATTGAAAATCGGACCAAAATCCCATTTCGATGCATTCCGAATCTTACTTGTCGGAATAAACTCCTGAATCAAGTCCTCAATCGTATTAACCAACACACGGAATTTCGGCACGCGCATTAGCTCAGTTTTTAAACTATCAACTAAGGTCTCTTTGCTCGTCAGTTTTATCGGACGTAACGTATCCCAATCAGATGCGGGACGTTTCTCCGCACCGGGCATGGTAATTGTATTACCGGACATGTAAAACAAACTATCCGGAATAGTCACACCAAACTCATACTTCTCAAAGTGACGCGTCTGACGAGCATAAATATTGTGTTTTGAACGTTTGGAAATCGCAAATCGCGCGTGAGTATTGATATCTTCAGGCGCCCATAAACCGTCAGGCAACTGATAGAACGTCTGCGATATGCTCAAGTGACTCACCCAGTTCATATTGATACTCGGCGGAATATTGATGCTGTATCGCTTGAGCGCATAGGAGGAGTCATTAACTATATACAAATGACCCGTAAAGCCGAAACTCTGGCTATTCACCGGCACAAACGCCAAATCAATACACGGTGTATCTTCTATCAACACCGTGTCCATAATGTAGTAGTGATAGAAGCTGACAGCAAGCGAAGAAGACAATGGACTCACAAATCTGTTGAGCATCACATTGACATCATTCTGAAAAATATTTACCGGTTGGAACATCGCTTTTATGTTATGCGACATACCGCCATTATCGAACAACTCATCCAGTCCCTCCCAGCGTTTGGCAAAGATTATCTGGCGTTCCTTGCGAGGGAAACCGGAGACATAATCTTCAGAAAGCGTTTCGCGCAATGAGAGCGTTAAGATAGTTGTTTCCTCACGTTTGGCAGCATCCTCATTACGGAAAATGACCACACTATCAACATTGACTTGAACTGAATCTTCGCCAATCATCACGCTGTCTATCTGAATGTTACCGCTGTCAACCACCAGCACTCCGCGTTCCAGCATCATCGTATCCACATATTCCTCCAAGAATTTAAAGTCTCGCCAGAAACGATTCTTGTCCAAGTCATAGTCAAACGGCTCAATAGCCATGGAGAGTTTTTCATAGGTCTCCATCTTGTAAGATTCCTGCGACTCAACCCGGTTCTTGTCCTTATTGGCAATAACGTTCTTGATTAGTTCAACAGCCGGATTACCCTTGCGGCGATAACGTTCACGTGTTTTATCCGGCTTAACAACAACATCGGCCAAAGCATATACCTCCGCCTCAAGAACAACGAATAGTTCCGTGTGTTTGCCGGGTTTAACCGTCATCACTTTCGTCTTGTAACCCACACTCCGAAACGAGAGCGAGATAAGTCCGCGCTCGTTACTGATGGAGAAATTACCGTCAATATCGCTTGTTGTACCAATAGTGGATCCTTCAAACATGATTTGTACGAACGGCAATGGTTCACCTGTTGAATGATCCATTGTAACACCAGTTACACGAGTAAGAGCAGCCTGACTTGATACCGCTGCCAATAAACCCAATATAATATTTACTACCTGCTTACCTTTCACTTTTCAATTATTAATTTACGTCCGGCAAATTCGAATAATCACGACTGTAACGCAAATGCTGCTCTACGTAACCTTCTGTAAAATCAATATGAACATCTGTAATGTTTCCGTCCTTATCTATAACAGGCGTATAAACAGGATTGATGAAACCTTTATATGGTGCCAGATTCAGTTTGGCATAGCGTTCACGAATCTCTTTGTGCAAGTCCGGATTAACCTTTACGGCATACGCTTCCACGATATCCTTTGCGGTTTCATAGTCGCCTTCCGAGGTAATTCCCTGAATGATAGCGAGTAACTGACCATAAAGTTTGCGCAAACCTTCGTAGTCATTTATGCGCAAATAATGTTTACCGTCACGCTCAACAATCTCAACTTCCGGCTGTTTAGGATCCACATTCGCCAATACCCAGTTAGCAATAAGTTGACGGTTACGCATGTGCGCTTCCTCAACATCCTTACCTTCTTCGATGCGAACAAGCTGCGTCATTGCGCCGTTCATCATCTGCTGGTAGTAACCCGCCTTATAAGCATCCATATTAGGCAGTAGACCCAACTCAACCAGTTTAGGATCTGCCAGATAGTACAAACCTAATAAGTCTGCACGAGCTTCCTCAATCGTTGAAGCATGTTCCTTCAGCGCATCCTTGCCTACACCCGGCATCAACTTACCGCTTCCATGACCGACGCACTCGTGCAAATCGGTATGCAAATCGCCACACATAGCGCCATACTTATTGTAGATATCACGAATCTCGTCATCAATCATAAACTCTTCGTTGAAACCATTGCCTTTTGCAGCCTCATTATAGGCATGCATCAGGTTATCAATCGTCACAGACTTAGAACCATACTCCTTACGTATCCAGTTGGCATTCGGCAGATTGATACCGATAGGTGTAGCAGGATAGCAATCACCGGCGAGAATTGCAGCAGTAATCACTTTGGCGGTTACGCCTTTCACTTCCTCTTTCTTATACGCTTTTGCCGTTGGAGAATTGTCCTCAAACCATTGCGCATTATCTGAAATGAGTTGTGTACGTTTAGTTGCTTCGAGGTCTTTGAAGTTAACGAGCGATTCCCAAGTACCGGTAATGCCAAGCGGGTCGGAATAGGTTTCTGTGAAACCATTTACATAGTCCACACGACTATTCAAATCACGTACCCAGGCTATGCAGTACTCATTAAATGACCGCAGATCGCCGGTTTCGTTAAAGGCAATCATTTTCTCTATCGCCAATTTTTGTTCATCATTCTCAGCCACTTCGTATGCCTTACGAAGCCAATATACCACGCGTTCCAAAGCCGGACCGTACAAACCACCTACTTTATACACGCGCTCTTCTATCTCCCCTTTGTCGTTTTTCACCAACTGAGAGTTCAAACCAATCCACTTCGGTTCAGGCGAGTTGTCTTTATGCGCATCATACCACGCTTCGGCTTCAGACTGGGTCACACCTTCGCCGTAATAGTTTCCGGCAGATGTAAGCACTAAGTCTTGTCCCGCTGCCTGATTGGTACGTTTGGGCATCACAGCCGGATCAAACATAACCGGCAGAATTGCTGCATCATATGTCACACCTGCTTGCGCACAAGCTGACACAAACCATTCTTGTGTAAACTCAGGCAAAAACTTGTCTTCGGAATAATGGTGATGAATACCGTTGGAGAACCATACACGTTTGAGATAACGCTCAAAAGCTGCGAACTCCTCGGTCTTACGGCTATATGGATAATTGTTGTACAATCCCTCCAATGCACGACGAATACGGAGATTATAGCGACCATTTTGATCAAAGAGAATATCTCGTCCCTGCAAAGCCGCCTCGCTTAAATAATAGATGAGTTGTTTCTGCTGAAGGCTTAGGCTGTCAAAGCCGGGCACGTCATAACGCAGGATCTCCAAGTCATAAAACTTATCCACCGTGTACTGGAATTTAGTTGCTTTTATCTCACAAGCACACAGCGCAATTAGCGCTGTGCACAAGCTAATTACATATTTTCTCATATCGTTTTAGAATCTCTCTAAGACGGTCTTAATCAGTTCTTTCACGCGTGGCTTATAATCGGTGTTAGCAGCTTCAACCTTGCGCTGTGCAATCACACAGCAAACGGTCATAGCTTTGTGTCCCATATGTAGAGCCAAGCCTGCAATGCAAGAACCTTCCATCTCATAGTTCGTAATACGTTGTCCCTCATAGCGGAAAGCGGAAATCTTCTCATTAATATCCGGCACAGCAATATCTACGCGTAGGTTACGACCTTGTGGGCCATAGAAACCGTTAGCGGCGATGGTGCAACCACGCATCATATCGTCCTTGGCGATGCGGTCAACCAGTTCAGGATTAGCAGCTACTACATAAGGCACAGCTGCTTTCTTCGGATAACCAATGAAGTCAACCAATGCTTTCTCAAAGCCGAGGTCTGCAATCTTATCGCGGTCATGATAGAAAGCCAACACGCCATCAAAACCGATAGATTTCTGACTTACAAGGAATGTGCCCAATGGAATATCTTCTTGCATACCACCGCACGTGCCGATACGTATAATCTCGAGTTGACGCTTTACAGCTTTCTCTTCGCGCGTGTTGTAGTCAATATTTGCCAATGAGTCAATTTCGTTCATAACGATATCGCAGTTGTCAGTACCGATACCGGTGGAGATACATGAGATTCGTTTACCTTTGTATTTACCGGTAATCGTATGGAACTCACGACTTTGCACATCACATTCGATACTACCCTCATCAAAGAAGGATGCTACAATATTTACACGGTCTTGATCACCTACCAAAATAATCTTGTCTGCTAAAAACTCAGGCTTCAAATGCAAATGGAATGCACTACCATCGCCGTTAATAATCAATTGACTTGCTGGAAATGTTTTCATAATTCTGTGTTTTTATGGTTAATATTGTTTATGCTTCTCCGCCACCAAATGACATCGGTATCGTCGATCCCGGATTCGGCTGGCCGTTAATTTTAATTTTACCGAACTGATTCTCGTATTTATTTACATTGTCCTGCAACGCAAAAAGAAGTTTCTTTGCATGCTCAGGAGTCAGTATAATACGTGACTTCACATTCGCTTGTTTAACACCCGGCATCATTCGAACAAAGTCCAATACAAACTCTGACGATGAATGCGCAATAATTGCCAAGTTGGCATATACACCTTCTGCCACTTCCGGAGAGAGGTTAATGTTCAATTTCTGTTCTTCCATATATCTAATTTTTACCAAACTTCTTTTCGCTTCGGTAGCAGTAACATCACTCCCGTTACAACCGGAAGCAACATATCAAACCACACCACCTCAATGCCCATCTGCGGTTGCCCCAAACGATGGGCACTCACGTCAAGCAGAGATACTTGCAGCAACATCCGCAACAAAAACAGCACAAAAGCTGCACTCATCACCAATGGGCTACCAAAAATCATCAGCACAATAAACAACAAATAGAACGTGCCGCGCGCAAATGGTTCACGCATTAAATGCCCCTTACTTCTCGCATTATATGCGCTGGACACACTCAGATGTCGACGTTTCTGCTGCAACCAACTCTTCCACGTGCGTTTCGGAACAGACCAAGTAATGCTTTCCGGAGTACAAACAACGGCCGTATTACGTTTCGTAGCCACCTTATTCACAAACAAATCATCATCACCTGCTCCCTCCGTCATCAAGTCCGAAAAACCACCGTGCGTGAAGAAAGTATCTTTTCTGTATGCCAGATTGCGACCTACACCCATATAAGGTTTGCCCGTCGCTGCAGCCCCTAAATAGTGGACACCGTTAAACAATGTGTCATACTGTATCAGTTCATTAAGCATACTATCTTCCCAGAAGTACGCCCCATATCCTAAAACGACCTCAATCTTTTCATCTTTCGCCCCTTCGCCACAACCAAATCCTTCCATCATAGATGAAATCCAACGTATCGACTCTGGCCGGCAATCTGCATCTGTCAGTAGCAGATAGTCATATTGCGCAGCCTTGGCTGCAAGTGTGAGACCTAATTTCTTCGTGCTGCGAACGCGCGCGCCAATAGGCACAAAAGTCGTCTTCACGCGCTTATCCAAAGCCGCATATTCGTCTATCACGGCTTGCGTATTATCCTCCGAACCGTCATTCACAATAATCACTTCGTACAGCGGATAATCCTGCGTCAGCAAACTCTGTATATATGGTTTGAGATTGTATCCTTCGTTGCGCGCACACACAATAACGCTCACACCCGGTTTCTCACCATCCGTAACCTGTAATCCGTCACCCGTAACCTTTTCGTGACGCACCCACATGTAGCGCGCGTAAAAATAAACCTCATACACAAACGCAAACAAAAGTACCCCTAAAAGGCACAACTCCCAAATCCCTATTTCAAATAC
>JAEDLW010000062.1:0-8428 GCA_016295035.1 Paludibacteraceae bacterium | reverse complement strand
GGTTCGCTGCCTGGAGTGGGGAAGAAAACCGCCCTACGGCTCGTTTTACACCTCTTGAGGCAGTCCGATAAGGATGTAGAAACCTTTGCCGGTTCGCTAACTCGCCTCAAAAACGAGGTCAAATATTGCCGCGTATGCCACAATATCTCCGACCAGGAGGTGTGTCCCATCTGTGCATCACACCACCGCGACAAGCAGACCATCTGCGTCGTGGAGAATGTTCAGGATGTGATGTCTATTGAGAACACAGGCCAATATAATGGCGTCTATCATGTGCTTGGAGGCATTATCTCGCCCATGGATGGAATAGGTCCGAAAGATATCGAGATAGACTCGCTCGTAGCACGTATTCAGCCAGAACAGATTAAGGAGGTGATATTGGCTTTGCCTACAACGATGGAAGGGGACACTACGAACTTCTATATCTATCGTCGCTTATCAGCATTGCAACAACCAGAACTTCGCATTTCTCAAATAGCGCGCGGCATAGCTGTAGGTAATGAACTCGAATATACCGACGAAATAACACTCGGTCGTTCAATTGTCAATCGTGTTGAATTTAAAGGATAAAACTATGGATACAAAGACAGTTATTAAACGTTTGAATATATATTATTACGGAGTTTTCTTTTTGCTGATTGTTCTCGCAACCGTAACTTATTTGCTCATTACCCGTGAGATTTTGCCGGTTGTAGACCCTCTGTCACGTTGGGGCAAAGTGATACAATATGCTGTCATTTTTGACGTACTCACTACTGTTCCATTAGGACTATGGTGGCATAAACGCCAATGCAAACAGATAGCAAAGATAGAAGATGAACAAACGCAATTAACAGCCTATTACCGCAGTGCTGCAATCCGTATCTGCTTGGTTAGTAACACGATGCTGCTTGCTATACCCGCTTTCTATATTCTTGGCGCGTATATGTCTATGATGTGGGTAGCAGCTATCTCAGCTATCGGATGGTACTTCACCAAACCGACTGAGAAGAAACTATATTTTGAACTCCATCCGGATGAGGAGCAATATTAATTATTCATTTTTAACTATTCATTAAAAATGGTTATCGCAGTAGATTTTGATGGCACTATCGTCACTCACGAATATCCAAAAATAGGTAAACCGATACCTTTCGCTATCGACACCTTGAAACGTCTGCAACAGCAGGATCACCACCAGATTATCTTGTGGTCCGTGCGTGAAGGACATCTCTTGGACGAGGCAGTTGAGTATTGTGCTAAAAGAGGCCTTGAGTTCTATGCGGTAAATACCAATTATCCGGAGGAAAAGCCGGAAGAACGCCCTAATCGCAAGGTTACGGCAGATTTATATATCGATGACCGTAATCTTGGCGGTCTCCCGGATTGGGGAATTATTTATCAAATGATTCACACGGGCAATGCGCACAAACCAGCTCCCATGTCTTACGAATTGCCTCGCAAAAAGAAGTCCTGGTGGAAGAAACTCTTGGGATTATGATAAGACTTCGTAAATTAGAACCTACTGACTTACCTTTCCTGTACCAATGGGAGAATGATGCTTCCGCATGGGCGGATGGTGCAAACCATAATCCTTTATCGCAAAAGGACTTGCGTGATTACATAGAATCAACTACTGGCGACATATATCGTGACGGACAACTCCGCCTAATCATAGAAGATTTATCAGCCGAGCAGTCAAACAACTCAACAATCAAACAGAGCAGCAGTATAACGGTAGGTTGTATCGACCTCTTTGACTTTGATATTCGTAACCGACGGGCAGCTATCGGGATGTATATCGCACCCGAATACCGCGATAAGGGAATAGGGACGAAAGCTGTAGAAGCTCTGGAAGAGTACGCATTTCAGCAATTAGATTTACGCTTGCTATATGCAGTTATTTCTACGAACAACATCCCATGCACACAATTATACCGAAATCTCGGCTATTCACCATCTTCCGTGCTAAAAGGGTGGACTCTCGAGTCTGATGCCATTCTCTGGCAAAAACTTCACAATAAAAAATAGAGTAGTGTGCTCATAGAAATGTGAATATAAAAAATGAAGTACATTTGTGTACTTCACAAATCTTTTATGCCTAAAATTTACAAATCTGCACAAATCATGATTCACCCGTCACGCTATTTGTGAATTGAGAAACAACACATATTGGTGTAAACAGATGCGAAAATAATTGATTTGTGAAAACATTAAAGTAGTATATGTAATTTGTTATATATCAGCAAATATTAATATTACTTTAAGTGCAAAATAAATGTAGCTGATATTTTTTATTATAATCTGTTAAATTTTGTGAATTTCATATAAATTATTAATAGTAACACGCTGATAATGAGAATAAAATTGATTTTTACTTTAACCAATACATTGTAAGTAAATCCACCATTTAATATTAGTGTTCACAATTGTGCACTGCTTTAAAGTTTTCAAATGTGAACATAATAAGAGTTGAATTTTTCTCACAAAAATATTTGCAGATGTGAAAAAGTTTTCATAATTTTGCAGCGTTTTTTGAATACAATTTTGTTATGAACGAACGTCAACGATTAGAACAAGTCATTGAACACGAACAAATGACTGCAAAACAGTTTGCTGCAGAAGTTGGAATACAGGCCGGTACTATCAGTAATATCCTTTCAGGACGTAATAATCCCAGTTTGGATGTGATGCAGCGTGTTTTGAACCGTTTCCGCACGCTTTCAAGCGATTGGTTGATATTAGGAGTAGGTTCTATGTACCGCCAAAACGGAGAAGGACCGAATAATACCTTGTTCGATATCAAACCTGTGGAGCCGGAGATTGCGTCTACTGAACCGACTAATAAAATACAAGAAAAAGCGCAGCAACCTTCTGTGATAGTCACTGCGCCTTCCAAAACAGTTGAGAAGATTATTGTCTTCTACTCTGACGGAACGTTCGAAGAACGTTAACTATGCTTACATCATGCCTCCCATGCCTGGATTAGGCATTGCGGGAGCAGGATTTTCCTCTTTCTTATCGGTGATGACACACTCTGTCGTCAGGAACATTCCTGCGATAGATGCTGCGTTCTCCAGTGCTACACGGGCAACCTTTGCCGGATCAACCACGCCGTGTTCTTTGAGGTTTTGGTACTCATCAAGACGAGCGTTATAACCAAAGTCTCCTTTGCCAGCACGTACTTTATCTACAACAACAGCGCCTTCTTTGCCTGCATTGCAAACAATTTGGCGAAGTGGTTCTTCGATAGCGCGACGAACGATTTCGATACCGGTCTGTTCATCTTCATTTACACCTTTGAGATTAATAAGTGCCTCTTGCGCGCGGATATATGCTACACCACCGCCAGGAACAATTCCTTCTTCGATAGCAGCGCGGGTAGCGCTCAATGCATCATCAACGCGGTCTTTCTTCTCTTTCATCTCAACTTCAGAAGCAGCGCCAACATTCAGTTGTGCTACACCGCCAGCGAGTTTAGCGAGACGCTCTTGCAGTTTCTCTTTGTCGTACGAAGACTTGGTGGCAGCAATTTGAGCTTTGATTTGAGCAACGCGTGCTGCGATAGTCTCTTTGTCGCCAGCGCCATTAACGATAGTAGTGTTGTCTTTGCTAACGGTGATGCTTTCGGCTGTACCGAGCATTTCCAAAGTAGCTTGTTCAAGTTTGATGCCTTTTTCTTCGCTGATAACGGTTCCACCTGTAAGGATGGCGATGTCTTCCAACATTTCTTTGCGGCGGTCACCAAAGCCTGGTGCTTTAACTGCGCAAATCTTGAGTTGTGCACGAAGACGGTTAACAACAAGTGTTGTAAGTGCTTCGCTATCAACATCTTCCGCGATAATCAGCAACGGACGGCCACTTTGAACAGCGGGTTCGAGAACAGGAAGTAGTTCCTTCAGATTGGATATTTTTTTGTCGTGGATAAGTACATAAGGCTTGTCCATTTCCACTTCCATTGTTTCAGTATTGGTTACGAAGTATGGGCTGATATAACCGCGGTCGAACTGCATACCTTGAACAACATCAATAGTAGTGTCCATACCTTTGGCTTCACCGATAGTGATAACGCCATCTTTGCTTACTTTACGCATTGCATCTGCAATAAGTTTACCAATTTCAGCATCATTATTGGCGGAGATAGTGGCAACTTGCTCGATTTTATCGAAGTCATTGCCTACCACTTCGGATTGCTCTTTGATGTTAGCTACGACAGCGGCAACGGCTTTATCAATACCGCGCTTGAGATCCATTGGATTAGCACCAGCGGTAACGTTCTTTAGACCTACGCCGACAATCGCTTGTGCCAAAACAGTTGCGGTAGTTGTACCATCACCTGCCTGGTCTCCGGTCTTTGATGCCACTTCCTTAACGAGTTGTGCGCCAAGGTTTTCACGTGCGTCAGGAAGTTCAATCTCTTTAGCCACCGTTACACCATCTTTGGTGATATGTGGAGCACCATATTTCTTGTCAATAATAACATTACGTCCTTTCGGACCGAGAGTGACTTTAACGGCATCTGCCAATTGGTCAACGCCACGTTTGAGAGCATCACGTGCCTCAATATTGTACATTAATTCTTTTGCCATAGTTATCCGATAATTGCGAGGACATCAGATTGCCTCATGATTAATAGTTTTTCGTTGTCGATTTCGATTTCCGTGCCTGCGTATTTGCCATACAGCACTTGGTCACCTTGCTTAAGAACCATTTGTTCGTCCTTAGTGCCTTGTCCGACGGCCAATACTTCGCCACGTAAAGGCTTTTCTTTTGCGCTATCCGGAATAATAATTCCGGCAGCAGTAGTTGTTTCTGCAGCGACCGGTCTCACCAGTACTCTGTCTGCTAATGGTTTAACATTCATGATTTATATTGTTTTGGTTAGTGATTATATGTATAAGTGCTTATTTCACCACAAAAGCATGTTCAACAATTGTGCCAAACATGCTTTTGTCAGTACTTCCTGCCAAATTGTCAGTTAGTTGAGAGAATAATCAACAGTTGTCACTACGCGTACGTGCTTCATCCATGGCTGATATTGGTCATCTTCAATGGAGAACTGACCTTGATATGCGTGACGAATACCGCCGAGTTTAGAACCTGAGTCTTCGGCGAACTTCTGTGCCACATTTCGTGCATTCTTTGTTGCCTCCTCAATCATCTCCGGTTTAAGCTCATTCAAACCATTATATTGATAGTCTATTGACCATTCGTCAGAGTTGATTATATAACCGCGAGCCAAAAGTTCAGTTTGACAGCCTTGGTTGGAAATAACCAAATCCACATTATCCGTTGAGATTATAACAGATGAACTAATAGAATAGTGATACTCAGGTCTTTCACCGTAATAACTTGCCCATTGGTCATTAACAGAGGTGTTACCTTGTTTGATCTCCTCGTCTTTGAAGCCCTTAGCAATCAGGAACTTGCGAACTACTTTGTGCATATTCTCCACATCGTTATAAACCGATTGCAAATTATT
This sequence comes from Paludibacteraceae bacterium, assembly GCA_016295035.1. GTDB lineage: Bacteria > Bacteroidota > Bacteroidia > Bacteroidales > Paludibacteraceae > Colicola. Next base: position 2,967 of record JAEDLW010000062.1, on the reverse strand, counting down.
TCCCATGTATCCGAAGCTGAACGGCCAAACAACGTGATCTGCCTTCACTTCGCGTGTGGATAGACCTTTTACCGATACGATACGGTCACGATTGGAGAACTGATGAATACCGATGTAAATAAATAGCCCCGCTAAGGCAACGCCTACAGCAATCAGAGCAGCTGAAACGATGTTTTTCATAACGATAATAATTTAATTTGTACAATTTAAGCACAAAGATACACTTTTTTTGGGACATATCAAAAAAAAACTATATTTTTGCAGTCGATTTTTTATTATTGTAATAATTAACCCAAAAATTTATAGTATTTGATATGAAAAAAGAGATTCTTTTAGCGATTTGTTTCGCAAGTGTAGTAACATTGAGTGCTAAACCGAAAGTAACAGGTAGTATGGACGCGTTAATTGGCGCAGAACGTGTGGGCTTGGTATTGGATTTTGACAAAGCCTTGTATAATGGTACAGCTTTCCAAACTTTCCTCAACGAACAACATCTTAATGCAGGCGATTGGAAAGACATTCAGTATTGCGACCTTTATGCTGCCTTTGTAGCAGGTGCTAACAAAGAGTTCGGCAAACGTGTTGTCGGTATTCAGGACTTTATCAAAGCTCCTATTTATATCAGTATTGAGCCAATGGAGATGACTTCAACTGGTTCGATGAAATGTGGTGTTTATCTTCACAATGCAGATGGTTCTATTCTTGGAAGCACGATTATGGATTCTAAAGGTGGTAAACAAGGTGCTTGGAGCACACTTCTTGGTGAAGGATTCAACGACCTTGGTAAGCGTTTTGCTGAAACGGTAATGAAAATGCAGAGCACGAAATAAGACACTCATTACAGCAAAAAACATTACTCCTTAATATATAATATGGAGCAACAAAAAATCAGCGCCTCATTCGGGGCGCTGATTCATTTATGGTCACAAGCGATTATTTCTCGTCTTCAACAGCAGCTTGAGCAGCGGCAAGGCGTGCGATAGGAACGCGGAATGGTGAGCATGAAGCGTAGTTCATACCAACGCGAGCGCAGAACTTAACAGAGCTCGGTTCACCACCATGCTCACCGCAGATACCTGTGCGCAGGGCAGGACGAATAGCACGACCTTTCTCAACAGCCATCTTGATGAGTTGTCCAACACCTTTCTGGTCAAGCACTTGGAACGGATCGGCTTTCAGAATCTTCTTCTCCAGATAAACCGGCAAGAAGGAAGCAATATCGTCACGGCTGTAACCGAAGGTCATTTGTGTCAAGTCGTTTGTACCGAAACTGAAGTATTGAGCTTCTGTTGCGATACGGTCAGCGGTAAGTGCTGCACGAGGAATCTCAATCATCGTACCAACTTCGTACTCAACTTCGACGCCATATTCAGCAAATACTTCTTTAGCTACGCGGTCGATAATCTCTTTCTGTTGTTTGAACTCGTACAAGATACCAATCAGCGGAACCATAACTTCCGGCATTGGGTGTTTGCCTTCTTTTTTGAGCTCGCAAGCAGCTGACATGATAGCGCGAGTCTGCATAGCGGTAATCTCCGGGAAGGTGATACCAAGACGGCAACCACGGTGACCAAGCATCGGGTTGTTCTCTGCGAGCGAAGCTACACGTTGTTGGATTTCTTCTACAGAAACGCCCATTTCTTTAGCCATTTGCTCTTGACCCTTAAGATCATGCGGAACGAACTCGTGCAACGGTGGGTCAAGCAGACGGATATTAACTGGGCAACCATCCATAGCGTCAAGAATACCCTTGAAGTCAGCTTTTTGGTAAGGCAGAAGCTTAGCCAGAGCATTCTCACGGCCTGCAGCGTCTTTAGCCAGAATCATTTCACGCATAGCAACAATCTTCTTATCGTCGAAGAACATATGCTCTGTACGGGTCAAACCGATACCCTTTGCACCAAATTGACGAGCTACTTGTGCATCGTGCGGGGTGTCGGCATTGGTGCGAACTTGAAGACGAGTGTACTTGTCGCAGAGGTCCATCAAGGCTTTGAAATCACCACTGAGTTCTGCTGCCTTGGTAGGAATTTGGCCTGCATAAACTTGACCGGTAGAACCATTCAAGCTGATATAATCACCTTCTTTATAGGTAACGCCTTCGATAGTTACGGTCTTTGCTTTGTAGTCTACAATGATAGCACCTGCACCGGATACGCAGCATTTACCCATACCACGTGCTACAACGGCTGCGTGAGAGGTCATACCACCGCGAGCGGTAAGAATACCTTCGGCTGCGGACATACCTGCTAAGTCTTCAGGACTGGTCTCAATACGAACCATAATCACTTTGTGTCCGTCTTTATGCCAAGCTTGCGCATCGTCAGCGTGGAACACGATTTGTCCGCAAGCAGCACCAGGAGAAGCGGGAAGACCTTGGGTAATGACTTTAGCCTTCTTGAGAGAGTCTTTGTCGAAAACAGGGTGGAGTAATTCATCCAGTTTTTGCGGCTCACAGCGAAGAATGGCTTCTTTCTCAGTAATAACGCCTTCGCGAACGAGATCCATGGCAATCTTCACCATTGCTGTACCGGTACGTTTACCGTTACGGGTCTGGAGGAACCACAGTTTGCCTTCTTGAACGGTGAATTCCATGTCTTGCATGTCACGATAGTGGTCCTCAAGTTTCTGTTGGATAGTATTCAGTTCAGCATAGAGAGCCGGCATAGCTTCTTCCATAGAAGGATATTTGGCAGCACGCTCTTCCTCGCTGATGCCCTGAAGAGCAGCCCAGCGGCGGCTACCTTCGAGTGTGATTTGTTGCGGGGTACGGATACCGGCTACAACGTCCTCACCTTGTGCGTTAACGAGGTATTCTCCGTTGAAGATGTTTTCACCTGTTGCAGCGTCACGGCTGAAACAAACACCTGTAGCGGAGGTCTCACCCATGTTTCCGAATACCATTGCCATAACACTAACGGCTGTTCCCCATTCGTCTGGAATTCCTTCCATCTTACGATAGAGGAT
>JAEDLW010000010.1:0-32364 GCA_016295035.1 Paludibacteraceae bacterium | reverse complement strand
GAATGGTGGTTCGCACCCTGCGGGATATACACAAACTCTATTTTTTAGGCGGCACTATGTGCCTACACTTTTATCCTCAAATATTCCGTTGTTATGCAAGTATAAACGTCCTATTTGCGTATAAAAGTAATAATATTCCATTATTAAGGCTAAAAAATATAAATAAATTTGTGTATATGCAATTTTTGTTGTATATTTGCAGCAAATTTGAAAATAGACTAATATTATGCGAGACACAGAGATTTTTGACCTCATCCGCCGCGAGCGCGAGCGTCAGACCAAAGGTATTGAACTGATTGCTTCTGAGAACTTCGTTTCCGATGAAGTATTACAAGCTATGGGTAGTGTACTGACCAATAAGTATGCAGAAGGCTATCCAGGGAAACGTTATTACGGCGGTTGCGAAATCGTCGATTTGGCGGAAGATGTAGCGCGTGAACGACTTAAAAAGCTATACAACGCCGAATGGGTCAACGTACAACCTCACTCCGGTGCGCAAGCAAATATGGCTGTTTTCATGGCGTGCCTGCAAGCCGGCGATACTTTCCTTGGACTTAATCTCAGTCATGGTGGACACCTTAGCCATGGCTCTGCAGTCAACTTCTCAGGTCTTATGTTCCACGCACTATCCTATAGTGTTCGCGAGGATACAGGACTCGTCGATTACGATGAACTGGAGCGTGTAGCGCGTGAGAATAAGCCTAAACTGATTATTGCCGGAGCTTCAGCATATAGCCGCGAGTGGGATTACGCCCGCATTCGTCGCGTAGCAGACGAGATTGGAGCTATCTTTATGGTGGACATGGCACATCCTGCAGGATTGATTGCTGCCGGATTATTGGACAATCCGCTACGTCATGCGCATATTGTGACTACCACCACGCACAAGACGCTTCGTGGTCCTCGAGGCGGCGCTATATTGATAGGAAAAGATTTCCCAAATCCGTGGGGAAAGACAACACCTAAAGGCGAAGTCAAAATGATGTCCGCCCTACTCGATTCCGCCGTATTCCCTGGCGTTCAAGGCGGTCCGTTGGAGCATGTTATTGCAGCTAAAGCCGTTGCTTTTGGAGAGGCTCTTCTGCCATCCTTTAAAGAATACCAACTTCAAGTAAAGCGCAACGCAGCCGTCATGGCGCAAGCGTTAGTGGACAAAGGCTATAAGATTATCTCCGGCGGCACGGACAACCACTCCATGTTAGTTGACTTGCGCACCAAGTATCCGGATCTGACGGGTAAAGTAGCCGAGCACGCACTCGTTGCTGCCGATATCACAGCAAATAAGAATATGGTTCCGTTCGACAGCCGTAGCGCTTTCCAAACGAGCGGATTGAGATTTGGCACACCAGCAATCACTACCCGCGGTCTCAAGGAAGACAAGATGCCGTGGATTGTGGATTTGATTGACCAAGTGCTCCAAAATCCGGAGAGTGAAACTAATATCGCAAAAGTGCGCAGCGAAGTTAATGCTGAAATGAATCAGCATCCACTCTTCGCATGGTAGAATTTATTACAGTAAAATAATCAGTAAAGCTGCTACCGGAGCAGCAAGAAGGATGCTGTCAAAGCGATCCAAAACGCCACCGTGACCTGGCATAAATTTGCCGGAGTCTTTCACTCCGATAGTGCGTTTGAGCAGACTCTCCATCAAATCGCCGAACGTACCAGCAATAGCTATAACCAGCGTAAACACAAGTGCTTTTGGAAGGCTGTCCATCCACCCTACCAGATAGAGTACATAGCCCGTCAATAATGAAAAGACGAAACCTCCAATTAAGCCTTCCCAACTCTTCTTCGGGCTCACACGCGGGAACATCTTATGATTACCGTTTTTGCGTTTAGCCGTAAGACTGCCCACACAATATGCAGCAGTATCGTTCACCCAAATCGTAATAAAGAGCGCTAAAAGAAGGTATTTGGAGTTATCCAAAATCGGATTCATGCATGCAAATGGGAACGCAATCATCATTTGACTGATAAGCACGTTACCCCAATTGCGGATAGGATCAGCCTGTTTGAGCCATAGTTCTGCCAAAAGGAGAAGAGCCATGAAGCCTACGTACGCACATTGCATGCACACGAATTCCATAATATCTAATGTCTGTACTTGACAAAAGCACCACATCGTTGCAAACAAAAATCCTCCGGCAAGCGTTGAACCGATAGTAGTCAGACGGGTTGAACCTACTAAATGATGGAACTCTCGAACCGCTAACATCGTAACTAATCCAAACAATACGCCGAAGAAAATCGGATGAACTAAAATACTGGCTATTACGAGCCCTATATACACCACTCCGGATAGTAATCTCTGCCAAAAAGTACTCATAAAAATCATTTTTTTTTGAAATCGCTTGCAAAGGTACGACTTTTTTTGTACTTTTGCAAATTATTTTACAAAAATACGCAAAATTATGACTTCTGAAGAGCAATTAATGACAGAAGATGAGCGTCAACAGGTGGATTTCATGTGGAATTTGATTCCAGAATTAGATCGAAAAGGAATGACGCCAAGCGACCTGCTTTTTATTTTGGATACAATGGATGATTACCTCGAAGAAGCAGGCCTTTTGGAGGTTGATGAGAATGGCGAAATTACCTATTTGGATGGTGACGTAGATGAGACTGAACAGTTCGCTTATGTACAAAAAGCAGTACAGGAAGCGGGTCGTGCGCTAACCAATACGCAGATTCAACTCATCATGGATGCGGAAATGCAATACGGCATTGAGCAAGGCTATTACGAAGAAGAAGATTGATATGGCTACTTGTAGTGTTATCATATTAAATTGGAATGGCGCAAAGATGTTGCGTCAGTTTTTGCCAAATGTCCTCGAGAACACCAATAATCCCGATTATGAAGTAATAGTAGCGGATAATGGTTCAACCGACAATAGTATTGATGCGGTACAAGAGATTAATACCAGTGCCTTGATGAAAGGTATTGCTCCGGCTCGTATCTTTCCATTCGAGACCAATTTGGGCTTTGCAGCCGGATATAACCAAGCTATTTCACAGGTGGATAGTGAATATGTGGTATTACTGAACTCCGACGTTGAAGTCACACAAAACTGGCTTGACCCATTGATAACTTACATGGATCGTCATCCCGAAGTGGCAGCTTGTCAGCCTAAGATCCTCAGTTGGAAAGCCAAGCAAGACGGCAAACAAATTTTTGAGCATGCAGGAGCAGCAGGTGGTCATATCGACAAACTCGGATATCCCTATTGCCGAGGTAGAATTATGGATTTCATTGAGGAAGATACCAGTCAATATGACTCAAATGAGAGTTGTTTCTGGGCATCTGGTGCTTGTATGTGCGTGCGCGCGGAAATATATGAGGAGATAGGAGGCTTGGATGAAGCGTTCTTTGCTCATATGGAAGAGATAGACCTCTGTTGGCGTCTTAATGCCAGAAGTTGGTGGGTTGCCTGCGTTCCCAAGTCAGTTGTTTACCACGTAGGCGGTGCTTCACTTAACTACGGCAATCCACGCAAGACATTCCTCAATTTCCGCAATAACTTGCTCATGCTCTATAAGAATACTCCGCGAAAGAGACTCATCCCTATTATGATAGCGCGTTTCTTTATGGACTATGCCGCCGCACTCAATGACTTGGTACACGGACGTTTCGCTAATAGCTGGGCAATTGTACGCGCCAGATACGCTTACCTATTCACCAAGCATAAGTTCCGTTCCAAGAGAAAAGAGAACTTACGCCTTACGAGTGTAACAGATATGTCCACCATATCTCAACGCTCTATAGTATGGGATTATTATATTCGACATAAAAAGACTTTTCAAGCATGAATGCATACAGACACGAAGTAAAATATTATGAGTGTGACCGAATGGGTATTACGCACCATTCAAATTACGTGCGCTTTATGGAAGAAGCCCGTATTGACTGGATGGATCAGTTAGGTTATGGCTTTGAGCGAATGGAAGCCGAAGGCGTAGTATCCCCAGTCATTGCTATTGAGTGTGAATACAAACACCCTACAACGTTCAAAGACAAAATAGACATATCGCTAAAAGTCAGCGAGTTAAGTGCACTCAAGATATCATTTGAATACACAATGAAAGTGGGCGATGTAGTTGTATGTACGGCCAAGAGCAAGCATTGTTTCTTTGAAAATGGTAAACCTATTATGGTAGAAAAACGTTTTCCTGAATTTTATCAGGCACTGCTTAAAAATATATAATTATGAAGAAAATTATCCTGTGCGCATTCGCCATATTATGGACTGTTAGCAGTTACGGCGAGTTGAAGTATGTTTTTTATATGATTGGTGACGGAATGGGAGCCAACCAAGTGTTAGCCGCTGAAATGTACCAAGCCGAGTTAGAAGGTCGTATTGGTCGTGTACCGCTAAGGATGACCAGTTTTCCTGTTTTTGGGATGGCGACTACCTACTCTTCTTCTAATGGTATCACGGATTCGGCTGCAGCAGGAACGGCTTTGGCTACGGGACATAAGACCAATAATGGTTGTTTAGGGGTAAATAAAGACAGTGTGCCTGTTATCTCAATCGCTGAGGAGTGGCATAATGCAGGTTGGCCGGTAGGAATAATGACATCTGTTGCTATTGATCATGCGACGCCTGGCGCATTCTACGCGCATGTGGATAATAGGAGTAAATATTACGAAATAGGAACCCAACTTGCTGCTTCAGGATATGAGTTCTTTGGCGGCGCAGGATTCCATAAACCAGTCAACAAGAAAGACCCGTCTGCGATTAATCTCTATGACTTATGCGAACAAAAAGGCTATACTTTTGCGCGCGGATATGAAGATGCACAAACAAAATTGGATGCTGAGAAACTAATTCTTGTACAAAAACATGACGGCATTGACAAAACGCAAGGTAGTGAAAGCCTTCCTTATGCTATAGACCGACTTACAGATTATTTGACTTTGCCGCAGATTGTTGAGACGGCAATTGCTTATATGGCACCTAAAGGCAAGTTCTTTATGATGATTGAGGGCGGTAAGATAGATTACGCCGGTCATTCCGATGATGCTGCAACGAATATACAGGAAGTGCTTGATTTTGACCAAGCAATTCAATTGGCGTATCAGTTCTATCTCGCTCATCCGGATGAGACACTTATTGTCGTAACCGCAGATCATGAGACAGGTGGTATGGCACTCGGACATGGTGGAAAGTACGTGCTTAACCTGCAATCGCTCCAATATCAGAACTGCTCTTCATGGGGCCTCAATCAACATATTCAGGCGCTATATAAACAGTATGGGAAACGCTTGAAATGGGAACAAGTCCAAATGCTGTTAAGAGATAATTTGGGTCTGTTTGATAAAGTAGAGGTTTCACCCAAACAAGAGGCTAAACTGAAGGCAGCCTACAAGCATCTTGTTTGTGGCAAAGGAAAAACAGAAAAGGCCTTATACAACGATATCTCAGAATTGGGCGGATTAGCAATAGAGATTTACGACAAGAAAGGACGTATCGGTTGGACAAGTACCGGTCATACAGCTGCCAATGTTCCGGTGTTTGCTATCGGTGTTGGAGCTGAACGATTTACAGGATGGTATGAAAACACGGATATTGTGAAGAAAATAAAAGCAGGGAACTAACCCTGCTTTTTTTCATATTCATCAATCTGCGCCATCATCTTATCATAACCGAAACGAATTATCTCTTCGGCATTGTCATACTCAAAGGAACCAAATTGATTCATAGCGATATCCACGCAAATATCCGGTGGACATAGTTGTTTCATCAGTTCTGAGTTCTGCTGAATCATTATATCGGAACAACGATCTAATATAGCAATCGAACTCATTTGTTTTTCAGTTGGCTTCAGTTTACTACCTGCATATTTTTCGATAAAGGTTTCCAACCATGAAGGTGTTTTATCTTCCTCTGGTTTAGTAATATATGCTCCACTAACATTTACGCAAGCTAAGATATCCCCTTCCTTTCGCTCTACGCGATTTAGCGGCAACGGGTTGCACATTCCCCCATCCATCAAAAGCATGCCATTTTCTTGCACAGGTTGTAAAAGTACCGGCAAAGCAAAAGAGGCACGTATGGCACGATTCAAATTCCCTGAGCGGAATACGACTTCTGTTCCTTTATTCATGTCTGTCGCTACGAGCGATAAAGGAATATTGAGATTCTCTATCTGATAATCAGGAATCATATCTCCGATAGCCTTCATCAACTTTTCTCCTTTTACCAAATAGTTCTTTGTGAACGTAAAGTCCATCAACTCAAACATGTGCCTGCGGGTCATATCTAAGAACCAAGCCTTGAGTTCCGGCAATTTGCCTGCAGCAAACATACCCGCAACAATAGACCCCATAGAACATCCAGCAACAGAAGAAATCGTATAGCCACGGTTTTCTAACGCCTCAATGCCGCCAATATGTGCTAATCCACGGCTACTTCCACTCGACAATACTAATGCCACATTTTTGCCCATATCACTTTCCTTTAATTCGGTCAAACCCTTGTCCAAATACGCCATTTACATTGGCATAGCTAACAAACGCGTTGGGATCAAGAGACTTTATAATACGCAAAATTAATTGTCCTTCATGCTTGCTGGCTAAAACCATAACTACTTCAACAGGTTTCTTGCTATACCATCCTTTCCCTTCCAAAACGGTTACCCCGCGTTTGGCGGTTTCATTAATAGCCGTAGCTATCTCTGCATGCTTAGTTGAAAAAATAAAGAACTGTACGGATTGACGGATGCGTGACATAATCCAATCCAATGCGGCTGTGTATGAAACGGTCATACAGATACCGCACATAATACGCTTTATTTTGAAGTCACTTACACTGGTTATCTTATCCGCAAACGCTTCCGGTACAGGCAAGAAGTAACTACTCAAGATGATGACCACATCGCAAATAACCATTACCTTGCCTAATGATATATCGCGGTAATTGTTCACAACCATTGCAATAATATCTGTACCACCTGAGGAACCGTTATTTAAGATTACAATGCCCAAACTGATACCGAAAATGACGCCTCCGACGATACAAGCAACTAATGGATCCTCAATTAATGCCACGTCACGAATAGGTATAATTCTATACCAGAATGCCAGGACAAATACACCGAATACTGTACGTATACAGAATCTCCAACCTACTGTCAATGCCGCAATTAATAGTAAAATACAGTTTATGACAAGGGATGTAAGCCAAATTGGTAATGCACCACCGTAATTCGGGAAAAGAGAAGGCAGAAGTCCTTGTGTGGCATAATAAATAATCGAACATATACCGGTTAGCCCTCCGCCGACTACATTATGTGGCACAAATATCCAGTTGACCATGAGCGCGAAAGGCGCAAATGCAATAAAGATAAGCAAATACTCACGTGCGACAACTAAGCCATGTCGTTGGGGAGAATATTGGTCATGCGGGTTCATATTATTTCTCCTTTATAGAGTCAAAACCTTGTCCGAAGACGCCTATGGTCTGCATTTCACTTACAAAAGCATTAGGATCAATTGCTCGTACCAAGCGGAAGATACGGGTAGATTCATTCTTGCGGGCAATCACGGTTATCACCTTTATATCTTTTCCCGTATAGCCACCGTGTCCATCCAAAATAGTCACGCCGCGAGGGATTTGCGTCATGATAGCACGCGCAATCTCATGGTATTCGGACGAGAATATAAAGAACTGAACGGATTGACGCACACGCGTCATCACCCAATCTACCGCAGTTGAAGACATAAAAGTATAGCACAAGCCAAACAAGACTTTTTCTATACTATGTACTTCCGGCAAGAAGTAAGCGCTAGAAATGATTAATATGTTACACGCTAACATCGCACGGCCCAAAGGGAGATGCACATAGCGCGACAAAATCATAGCAGTAATATCGGTACCACCCGTTGAACCATTATTCAACAACACAATGCCTAAGCCAACTCCTGCAAATAAGCCGCCTAAGATTACCGCCATAAAAGGATCTGTTATCTCTGCAACTTCTGAGATTGGAATAATTTTGAACCAAAGCGTTAAGCACAAAACTCCATAAACCGTCCTTCGAACAAATTGCCAACTGACAAATTTTATGGCAGCAATAAGCAATGCCACATTGATAACCAAGTTGGAAACCCAAACTGGTATCAAACCATTTGTTGCGAAGTATAGTATCTCACAGACACCAGCCAAGCCACCACCAACAATTGCGTGAGGAATAAGTAAACGGTTAACGGCAATGGCAAAAGGAGCACAACCGATAGCAATAACCAGCAACTCCTTTATCTCCACCCAGGGTTTCCACCTGCGGTAACGACGGATTTTATCAGCAAAACGTTCTTTTTTCTCCATTAGAATCTTGCAACTAAATTTCGATCTCCAAAGCCGTTATCTACACGGCAAACAGGTACCCAGAACTTATTTTCACGTACCCAATCTGTCGGATATGCAGCTTTTTCCCGGCTATAAGGATGATTCCATTCGTTAGCTACTATTTCATATTCTGCGTGCGGAGCATTCACCAACACGTTGTCTTTTGGATCGGCTTCGCCGCGTTCAATCTCAGCAATTTCAGCGCGGATAGTAAGTAGCGCGTCAATAAATTGGTCCAATTCATGTTTGGACTCACTCTCTGTAGGCTCAATCATCAAAGTACCATGTACAGGGAATGATAAGGTAGGAGCATGATATCCGAAGTCCATCAGGCGCTTAGCCACGTCGCTTTCGGTAATACCAATAGCATGGAACTGACGACAATCAAGAATTAACTCATGACCTACTCTTCCTTTCTCTCCTGTATAAACCACACCATATGCGTCACGTAGTTTGGCAGCCATATAGTTAGCACTCAAAATAGCCGCTTCAGTCGCTTTTCGCAATCCTTTTTGTCCCATCATTCTAATATATCCATAGGATATAAGTGCCATATTGGCATTACCATACAATGCGGAAGAAACACGGTTCTTATCTTCTGTAGGCATAAATTCTGCCAGATGTTTTGCGCAGCAGATTGCGCCAACACCAGGTCCGCCTCCTCCGTGAGGTGAAGCAAAAGATTTATGTAAATTCAGATGGCATACATCAGCCCCTATTATACCAGGATTCGTATATGCTATCTGCGCATTCATATTTGCACCATCCATGTACACTTGTCCACCATTTGCGTGAATAATATTGCACATTTCGCGTATAGCCATTTCGAAAATACCATGTGTAGAAGGATATGTAATCATACAACCGGCGAGCACTTCTTTATTAGCTTCCGCTTTCTCACGCCAATCATTGAGATCCGTATTGCCACCTTCGTCGCATTTAACGACTACAGGAACGAATCCGGCTTGAACGCATGAGGCAGGATTTGTACCATGTGCAGATTCAGGAATCAAGAGCACATTACGATGAGCCTGTTTATTAGCATGTAAGTACTCTCGGATAGTTACTAAGCCTGTGTATTCTCCTGCAGCACCTGATGTCGGTTGTAAGTTGCAAGCATGGAAACCTGTTATTACACAGAGTTGGTTCTCCAGTTCTTCCAGCATACAAGCAAATCCTTCTACTTGCTCAGCCGGAGCGAGCGGATGAACACTTGTCCAACCCGGCATAGTAATAGGTATCATGGCAGCAGCCGGATTGAGTTTCATAGTGCAACTACCGAGTGGTATCATCGTGTGCGTCAAGCTGATATCTTTGCGGTCCAAACGTTTGAGATAGCGCATCATATCTGTTTCGGTATGATAGAGCTTAAAGATGTCTTCTTGCAAGTAATCAATCTCGCGAATACGATTTTCGTCTAATGCCCAAAGACCTTCGAAGGCTTCTTCTCCATCTTCATATTGAGGCATTGCGTCTGCAGCTTCGGCAAAGAGTTCGATAAGATCATTCATTGTATCGATAGTAACACTTTCGTCAATGGACAATCCGATCCATCCTTCTTCATCGTAATACAGGTTGATACCTTTTTCTTCTGCCAATTCCTTGACATTCTCAACAGCATCACCGGTAATCTTGAGGGTATCGAAGAATTCGGTATTCTCTTGGTCATAGCCATAAGCCTGTAGCATTTCGCTCAGATATACGGCTTTACCATGAATACCTTCCGCAATTTCACGAATACCTTCAGCTCCATGATATACGCCATACATACCTGCCATCATAGCGCAGAGTGCTTCAGCGGTACAGATATTGGATGTTGCTTTCTCGCGTTTGATATGTTGTTCGCGTGTCTGTAAAGCCAATCGGAAAGCCGGATGTTCGTGTGTGTCTTTACTCAAACCGATAATACGTCCCGGCATATCGCGTTTATATTCATCACGCGTTGCCATATATCCGGCAGTAGGACCGCCAAATCCCATAGGCAGGCCAAAACGCTGTGCAGAACCAACCATGATATCAGCATCAAGCGGTTTGAGCAATGCTAAAGCCATTAAATCAGCAATAACGGTCACTTTCAGACCTGCTGTATGGCATCCTTCGACGAAACTATCGTAATCTTCTACTGAACCATCGGCATTAGGACATTGGATAATGGCTCCAAAGTATTCGTCAGCTTTCAGTTGTCCGTTTACCAATTGCCAATTACCTATAACCAATTCAATATCTTGTCCTGCCGCACGTGTTTTCATGACGCTTAATGTATTTGGGAAAATCTTGCTATCCACAAACACTTTGCGTACATTATTCTTGACTTGTTCGCGCGAACGTAGGTTTCGCATCATAGTAACAGCTTCTGCAGCAGCAGTTGCTTCGTCCAAGAGTGAGCAGTTAGCAAGAGGTAATCCTGTAAGATCAGAAATCATAGTCTGGAATACAAAGAGTGCTTCCAAACGGCCCTGGCTCACTTCTGCCTGATAAGGTGTATAGGATGTGTACCACACGGGATTTTCGAGCATGTTACGTTGAATAACTGCCGGTGTGATTGTTCCGTACCATCCGCGTCCAATGAGGGATTTGAAAGGTAAGTTTTGCTCGGCCATAGCGGCAATAGAGTCTAAGTGTTCTTGCTCTGTAAGCGGTTCGTCCAAATCTAATGGTTCGTTAAGCAGGATCTCTTTCGGCATTGTCTGCTCAATGAGTTGTTCGATACTCTCTACGCCGATTTCGCGCAGCATTTGTTGTCGGTCTGATTCACTTAAACCGATGTGCCTTGATTGCAAATAATTAGCTTTCATATGATGATATTAGCAGGTATTCGTTAGCAGCTTTCAAATTGGCGAAGGAAACGGACGTCGTTCTCGGAGAAGAGTCGCAAGTCTTTCACCCGATATTTGAGGTTAGCAATACGCTCTACGCCCATACCAAAGGCATAGCCGGTATAGACTTTGCTATCTATTCCGCACGCCTCGAGTACGTTCGGATCTACCATACCGCAACCGAGGATTTCTACCCATCCTGTTCCTTTGCAGAACGCGCAACCTTTACCGCCGCAGATGTCGCAACTGATATCCATTTCGGCAGATGGTTCTGTGAAGGGGAAATAACTTGGTCGGAGACGAATCTTTGTCTCCGGTCCGAACATCTCTTTGGCGAAATAGAGGAGCACTTCGCGCAAGTCAGCATAGCTGACATTCTTATCGATATATAGTCCTTCGACTTGGTGGAAGAAGCAATGTGCACGAGCAGAGATAGCTTCGTTACGATAGACACGTCCCGGGCACAGCACGCGGATAGGCGGCTTTTGCGAAGTCATGACGCGTGTTTGCACGCTGGAAGTATGAGTACGCAGGAGGATGTCGGTTGGTTTTTGCACGCCCGGCTCTTTCTCGATAAAGAACGTGTCTTGCATGTCTCGTGCGGGATGTTCCGGTGCGAAATTAAGCATGGAGAAGACGTGTTGGTCATCTTCCACTTCTGGTCCATCCGCTACGGTAAAGCCGATACGAGAGAAGATGTCGATTATCTCTTCGCGCACGAGCGAGAGCGGGTGTCGCGTACCTAAATCTATTGGGTCAGGCGTACGAGTCAAGTCCTGCTTGTCTGCAATGGCGTGACTTGTTGCGCTACCGAGTTGCTCTTTGAGTTCGTTAAACCGTGCTTCGGCAGCTTGGCGCAGTTGGTTGATAGAAGCGCCTAATTTGGCTTTTTCCTCTTTCGGAACGGCTTTGAAGGCGTCAAAGAGTTGCGGGATAGCTCCTTTTTTCGACATGTACTGCAAGCGGAGCGCCTCTAATTCCTCGGCGCTATTTGCTTTAAGGACCTCCACTTGTTTCTGTAATTCAGCAATTTTTTCAGCTATATTCATAGTTTATACCAATTTATGCACATAATACGCCGCAAAAGTACAACATTTTTTTGGAATATGCAAATTTTTTAGTAATTTTGCAGGCAAAATTGATAAAAAGATGAAAGGAAACAATTTTTCTTCGTTATTGATTATTGTTTTTTGCGGATTATTAATGGTTGGATGTCATCATAAGCCTGCAGAGAAAAGTGTAGATTCAAGTAATCAATTTGCCAAAGGATTTAGTATTTCGGAGTCAGAAAAGTGGACAAAAATAGTTATTTTTAGTCCATGGCAAAGCGGTCAGATTTTGCAGACGTATTATTTGGTGCGAAGTAAGGATATTGAGGTGCCGAATAATGGTATTCGCTTGGAGGTTCCCATTCGCCGTATCTCGCTGACCAGCTGTACACATATAGGTTTTTTAAAAGTGCTAAATTGTTTAGAAAGCGTATATGGAATCTGTAGTCCTGAAATTGTATATAATTTAGATATTTTTGCACCATCAGATGGGCATAAAGTTGCCAATACCGGCGATGCGATGATGCCGAATGTGGAATTGATTGTTCGGACGAGTCCTGATTTAGTGATGGTATCGACTTATGCTCAAGGCGATGCAGCCACAGTAAAATTGAATTCTGTGGGACTTCCTGTACTATATAATAATGAATGGACGGAGAATGATCCGTTGGCAAGAGCAGAATGGATTCGTGTGGTTGGCGCATTGTACGACAAATTAGATGTAGCAGATTCAATTTTTGCGGAAGTTGTGCGTTCTTACGATGCGATTAAAGCGAAAACGGAACAGGTAGCAAAGAAGCGCACGATTATGTCTGGAAATAATTTTCGCGGAACATGGTATATGCCTGCAGGTCAGACATATATGGGTCAACTTTTTAAGGATGCAGGTGCCGATTATGCATTTAAGAATGATACGTCGCATTTTTCTATTCCACTTGGTATTGAAAGTGTTATTCACTCTTTCCGCGATGCAGATGTTTGGGTTGGTTGTCCAGCGAAGAGTTTGTCAGAATTGGCGCAAATGGATGAGAAACATACCTGGTTTAAGTCGTATCAAAATGGTGAAGTATATAATTTTGCTAAGCGCACGACTCCCAGTGGTGGCAATGACTTCTGGGAGCTTGGTGTTGTACGACCGGACTATATTCTGCAAGACTTGATAAAGATTCTTTATCCTGAATTGGTTGAGGATAAGGATTTTATCTTTTCGGAGCATTTAAAATGACTGGGATAAGTTGCTAATAATCAGCACAGGAACAGCTTAATCACCCTTTAATCACCTTTTAATCACCCTTTAATAACCCTTTAATCACCTTTAGTTGGCTGGAGGGTTACTTGAGTGTTCGTTGTAATAGATAGCGAAAGGGTTAAAAGTAGTATTTCGGACATCTGAAATATTAAAATGTAGTATTTCGGCTCGCCCCTGTTGTAGTATTTCGGACATCTGCCTTGCAATATAATAACCATCCTAGGCGGATGCCGCTCCTTCCGAAAGCGGAAGGACGCTCCGCCCCCGAAATTACGTTCGCGAAGTTCGGGGTATGTTCAAATATTTTGACAAAAAATCACGAAAATCGCATTTTTTCTCAAAAATATTTGCCCATGTCATCTTTTTGTAGTAATTTTGCGGGCTTAATTTGCGTAAGTGTGCGCACACACGTAAAAAACATATTGTTTTTGCTGTTGGTGGTAATGGGTTTGCCACTATATGGTCAGTCGAAGAAATTGGAAGCTCCGATTAGTTACTCGTCTCAGGATTCGATGGTGATGACCGGTTCCGGAAATGCCTATCTGCACGGCAAGGGAACGATTAACTATGAATCGATGGAGTTACAATCTGATTTTATTCGTTGTAATTTGGACAGCAATCTTATTTTTGCGAGCGGCGTATATGACTCTATCAACGACGAGTTGGTCGGAAAGCCAATATTTAAAGACAAATCGGACGAATATGAGTCGCAAGAAATTACCTATAATTTGCAGACTAAGAAGGGATTAATTCGTAATGTAGTGACTCAGCAAGGTGAAGGATATGTGCTTGCGAAGAAGACAAAGAAGATGGAGAACGACGTTATGATGATGGCTGGTGGTAAGTACACAACTTGCGATAATCATGAACATCCTCACTTCTACTTGCATTTGACGAAAGCGAAAGTGAAGCCAAAAGAATATATCGCTACGGGACCTGCATATTTGGTTGTGGGCGATGTACCTACTCCATTGGTTATTCCGTTTGGATTCTTTCCATTTACAAATAGTTATTCAAGCGGATTGATAATGCCGAGCTTCGGTGACAACTATGAGCGTGGTTTGTACTTGAATAATATAGGATATTATTTTGCCTTATGCGATTATGCGGATTTGGAGATTACGGGCGATATCTATACGAAAGGAACTTGGGCTATTCGTGCTCGTTCTAACTACTTGCTGCGCTACTATTTCCGCGGAAGTATATATTTGGATTATCGTACGGACGTAACCGGCGAACGCGACATGCCTGACTACAGGAAAGCGACCAACTTCTCGTTCAAATGGAGCCATACGCAAGATGCAAAAGCCAATCCATACAATAACTTCTCTGCAAGTGTGAACTTCTCGACTTCCGGTTATAACCGCAGTAATATTAATACTTATTACAATCCGCAGCTGAACTCAGAGAATACGAAGTCGTCGAGTATCAGTTATACGCAGCGTTTTCCGGATAGTCCTTGGTCTATCAGTTTGAGTGCATTATTGAGCCAACGAACGAAAGACTCGACGATGAGTATAACGGCTCCAGATTTGGCAGTAACGATGAGCCGTATCAATCCGTTTAAGCGGAAAAAGCCGGTGGGCAAGGAACGTTGGTACGAGAAGATAAGCATGAGTTATACGGGAACCGCGAAATTGTCCGTAAACAGTATCAAGGAATACAATTTGCTTCACTCCGACATTTTGCGCGATTGGCAGATAGGTATGAACCACTCGATACCTATTTCGGCATCATTTAATCTGTTCAAATACTTGAGTGTCACTCCATCCATACAATTGCATGACCGCATGTATTTCACCCGCGTGGACAAGAAATGGAATGACGAAACCCAGTCGTTGCAGAAAGACACGACGCACGGTTTCTACAATGTGTTTGATTTTGACGTGAGTCTGAGCATGTCCACCAAGATATACGGATTCTACACGCCGATAAAGAAATTGTTCCCGAACAGCAAGGTGGAGAAATTCAGACATATTATGACTCCGAGTATTAGTTTTTCGTACCATCCGGACTTTGGAAAGAGTTTCTGGGGATATTACGGCAGTTATGAGCAGCCAGTTTATTCGGATGTTGTTGATCCGGCGACGGGATTGAAGATACAAAAATATGACGAGGAAGGAAATCCAGTCTTTGTTCATCAGACATACAGCCGTTTTGAAGGTGCTATGTACGGCAATGCTCCCAATGGCAATTCGGGAACGCTGACATTCGGTTTGGCTAACAACTTAGAGATGAAATTAAGGAATGATAAAGACACGACCGGCAATGAGCCTTTTAAGATATATTCCATAATTGATAACTTTAGCATCAACGGCGGCTATAACTTCCTTGCAGACTCGATGAGATGGAACTTGTTCTCAGTGAACTTGCGCTTTAAGATTCCAAAAGTTAATTACACGATTAACCTAAGTACGACGTTGGATCCGTATATGTATGAGTTGAATGCGTTGGGAAACCCGGTTCGGACGGATAAACAATATTGGCATAATGGTCGTTTCCCACACTGGAGCGGAACGAACTTGAGTTTGAGTTATACATTTAATAACCAGACATTTAAGAAGTGGTTCGGAAAGAAAGAGAAAGGTAAGGAGACAGAAGGATCCGGCAATATGGATGATATGGTCGTGCAAGAAGACGGTTCTATGACGAATGGCAAGCAAGGACACAAACATCGTCATAACGACGATGAAAGTTCCGATGGATATGTTTTTGCGCAGATACCGTGGAGTTTCAGCATCAACTACTCTATTCGTTACGGCAACAGTACTAAGTTTGACTACGACAAGATGCAATATAAGATGGAGCTGACACACAACTTGAGTATGAGTGGTTCCATCGGTTTGGGTGCCGGTTGGAAAGTAAGCGGAAGTGCCAGTTATGACTTTAAGTATAAGAAGTTCTCGAGTGCTAACTTTACTGTTACCAGGGACTTACACTGCTGGAGCATGTCATGTAGTTTTGTGCCCATTGGTCCATTTAAGAGCTTTAACTTCCATATTGGCGTGAATGCATCGATGTTGGCAGATTTGAAATATGATAAATCGAGTACAGACTCAACAAATAAACAAGTAACATGGTGGTAGCGCTTACGCTAAGGCTTGCACGACTACGGGCTAGTAAATTTTGCGGGGACCCCATAAAGAAAGAAAGGATAATATGATACAGAACGAGAAAGTGGTGACTTGCATCTATAAGATGTATGTTACGGATGAAAGCAAAGAAGTGCTTATAGAAGAAGCAACAAAAGAACGTCCGTTGGTTTATTGTCACGGCGAAGGTATGATGTTGCCGAAATTTGAGGAGAACATGGCCGGATTAAAGAAAGGCGATGCGTTTGATTTTGTGATTGCGTGCGCAGATGCGTACGGCGACTATGACGAAAGCGGCGTGCTGAAGCTGGATAAGAAAATGTTCTTCAACGGCGACGGCGAGTTCGACACAGAGCATGTGTTTGTAGGAAATATCATTCCTATGCGGACGGTTGATGGACAGATTGTCAATGCTCAAGTGACATTGATTGAAGATGACTCTGTGACCATTGATTTGAATCATCCCTACGCAGGAGAAGATTTGCATTTTGTGGGTGAAGTGATTGATTTGCGCGATGCTGATCCAAAAGAGTTAGAAGCGATCCGCAATCCGCATAAGTGTGGCGGTTGTCACGGTAAGTGCAACGATTGCGAGAGTGATTGTGGCAATCATTGCGGAGAAGATTGCAAATGCGATAAATAAGTAATTATGGGAAATATAGTAGCAATAGTAGGCCGACCTAATGTTGGCAAATCGACGTTGTTTAACCGTTTGACGAAGACTCGTCGTGCGATTGTGATGGGCGAAGCAGGTACGACGCGCGACCGTCAATATGGTCATGCCGAGTGGTGTGGTCGCGAGTTTTCGGTCATAGATACCGGCGGTTGGGTTGTCGGAAGTGATGACACCTTCGAGAGCGAGATAAACCGTCAAGTAAATATCGCGATTAAAGAAGCAGATATCGTATTGCTTGTCGTTGATGTGAACGAAGGTGTGACGCAATTTGACATGGAAGTTGCCCATCTACTTCGTCAGGCGAAGAAGACGACGTTATTGGCTGTAAATAAAGTAGATGCTTTTGACCAGCAATACGGTGCTCCGGAGTTTTACAAGTTAGGACTTGGCGAACCGTATATTCTGAGTGCAGAAAACGGCTTGGGGACAGGCGAATTGCTGGACGAATTAGTATCGCGATTCCGTTCGACCAATGATGGAGAGAATGTGGAAGAAGAACTACCCCGTTTTGCGATTGTAGGACGTCCTAATGCAGGCAAATCGAGTATTGTGAACGCATTTATAGGTGAAGACCGCGCGATTGTGACGGATATTCCCGGTACAACGAGAGATAGTATTTATACACGCTATAACAAGTTCGGTAAAGACTTTTATCTGGTTGACACAGCCGGTATTCGGAAGAAAGCAAAAGTGAATGAAGACTTGGAATATTACTCTGTTGTACGCAGTATTCGTGCGATTGAGAACTCGGACGTTTGTATTTTGATGATAGATGCTACTCGCGGCATTGAAGCACAAGACTTGAACATCTTCAATCTTATTCAAAAGAATAAGAAGGGCATGGTTGTGTGCGTAAATAAGTGGGACCTGATTGAAAGCAAAACTAATGCGGATATTAAAGGCTACGAGAATGCTATCCGCAGCAGAATGGCGCCTTTTACAGACTTCCCTATTATTTTCACCAGCGCAACGACAAAACAACGTATTTTCAAAGTAATTGAAACAGCGTTGCATGTGTTTGAGAACAAGCAGAAGAAGATACCGACAGCGCAGTTGAATGAAAAATTCCTGCCACTGATTGAGAACTATCCGCCTCCTGCCAATAAGGGCAAATATATTAAGATTAAGTATTGTACGCAGCTGCCGAACACGCAAGTTCCGACGTTTGTGTTCTTTGCCAATCTGCCGCAGTATGTAAAGGAACCATACCGTCGTTTTCTCGAGAATAAGTTGCGTGAGTGGTGGGATTTCACAGGCACTCCGGTACAATTGTTTATTCGTGCGAAATAGACGAATAATTAAGAAAAAGGCTGCTATTTTATAGAAAACAAACTAAAAGTTTGTCGAAACGAAATAAAAGTAGTATCTTTGCGGCTCGAATGAAATGAAGATAATAGGCTTTGTGAACATAGATGGCACTCCTCAAATGGTGCTGAAGAGCGATAGTTGTATGCTTGTTAACCGCAAGCCGTTCTTTGGTCCGGATGACGCGCAAGACTTGCGCATGACGCCTTGTGTTGTTTTGCGGGTAAGCCGTTTGGGAAAGAGCATTGAGCGTAGGTTTGCGGATCGTTACTACGACGCAATCGCACCGGGAATTGATTTTGTGGCGTGGGACAAGTTGATTGAAGCACGACACAACGGCGGCAGTTGGACTGAGGCCATAGACTTTGACTACTCATTGGCTATAGGCGAGTGGATGGATAAAGGTGAATGGTTAATGGATGAAGGGCTTGTTGTGAGACCGGAAGAGGCGATTGAACAAGTGAGCCGATTAATGACTATTCGTCAGGGAGATTTGATATATATTGATGAGAATCAAGCTGCACGACGTATTGAGAGAGATGAAGTAATTGAAGGTCCCTCATGGGCGCCAGACAAGTTGTATTGCAAGATAAAATGAAGACTAACAAGCACATACGTAGGATGATAACGCTCTTTATGGGTGTTTTAGCAACATCTTCGATGCTGTTTGCTCATACTTACGCTCCCCACTCCGTTTTGCAAAGCGGTTCGTGGGTGAAAGTGCGTGTGAGTCAATCGGGCGTGTGCAAGATTAGTTATGACGACTTGCAAAAAGCCGGTTTGCAGCCCAACAAAATACGTATTCACGGTTATGGAGGCGCGATGTTGGCACAAGACTTCTCGATATATAAGATTGACGATCTGCCAGCTGTAAGCTTCTGGATGGAGAAAGGTGCAGATGGTATATTCAATAGCGGAGACTATGTTCTCTTCTACGCTCAAGGACCAATAAGTTGGGCGCATAACGGGAATCGTTTCGTGCACACGCGAAATCCGTACAGCGAGTATGGTTATTACTTCCTATCCGATGACGCAGGAGAACAAAAGTTACTAACAACACCGAAAGCTGCTATTGACGGAACGGGAGCAATAGAAGTGACCACTTATGCCCATCTTGATGTGCACGAATTAGATTTAGTCAATCTACTCGACCCCGAAAAAGGCATAGACGGCGGAGGGCGCGAATTTTACGGCGAACGATTTACTCCGGGAGATAAACAATCTTTCTCGTTCTCTACGCCGAATATCGTAACGGGAAGTCCATTGTCATGTGTTGTTACTGTGGCCTCCAATTCAACTAACCCATCCTCTTTTAATGTGCAATATGGTGGTACGCAAAACAAGATTTCCCTACCAGCCGTTGTTGAATCCCATACTATGGCTGAGACGGGAACCGGAATATACGATTTTACGTCATCCAATTCAAGCACACAGCTGATTTCATTACAATATGTGAACAGTACCAGTAGTTTCTCCGGCTGGTTGAATTACATTGAGTTGATTTCCGAATGTCGTTTGTCGATGGTTGGTAGTTACATGCCTTTCCGAACGGCTGTCAACAAGAGCTCCGTAAATCCAATCCGTTATATAATAGATAATGCGGATGCCAATACTCAAGTATGGAATATCACATCGCTGGACAATATCTATCGCGTAAGTACGGAATTAAGCGGCGGAAAACTATCATTCTACGGCAGTAATGAATCGGGAATTCAGGAATATGTAGCCGTGAATACGAGAGCAACCGGCTGGGGCGGTGTCAGCATTCAAGGAAAAGTGAGCAATCAAGATTTGCATCGATTGAGCAATATAGATTTGGTTATCATTACGCCTGCTGCGTTTATTTCGCAAGCCACTCGTCTGGCTAAGGCGCATGAACAGTACGATCATATTACAACCGCCGTCGTGACAGATGAACAAGTGTATAACGAGTTCTCCAGCGGTACGCCCGATGCTTCGGCTTATCGATGGATAATGAAAATGCTTTATGACCGCGGAACTGGCTCTATTCACAAGCCATCCAATCTGCTGCTCTTTGGTGACGGAACGTTTGATAACCGCCAGTTATTAGTGCCCAGAGGCGGTACCGTTTCCACAGGCGGACCAGCCATTTTGCTTACTTTCCAGGCTGTGAATTCAACGGTTGAGACCAAGGCCTATGCCACAGACGATTATTTTGGTTTCATGCATAATAACGAAGGGGTTATAGTAGCGAAAGGTACGATGGATATAGGCGTAGGCCGCTTACCTATCAGCACCGCAGATGAGGCTAATCATGTGGTAGATAAGTTAATTTCCTATATAACTGAAGGAAGGTATGGAAATTGGAAGAACCAGATGCTTTTCCTTGCTGATGACGGCGATAAAGGTTTGCATATCCAAGTAGCGGATGAAGGCGCAGAAAAAGCACGGCTGGCTAATCCCGACTTCGTAGTCAATAAGATCTACCTCGATGCCTATCAGCAAGAGACCACCGCTTCCGGCGAGAGTTATCCGCTAGCAAAGAACCGTTTGGACAATATGCTCAATACAGGTGTTTTGTTCTTCGATTACTCCGGTCACGGCGGCTATAACGCTATCACCAATGAGAGTATGATGGATTTGCGCTCTATTCGTGCAATGAAGAATGCCAATCAAGCGTTCTGGATGTTCGCCACGTGCTCTTTCTCCCATTTTGACGCAGGTAAACGTTGTGCTGCAGAAGAAGCCGTGTTGAATGCGAAAGGTGGTGCGATTGGTGTCCTATCTGCCTGCAGAACCGTATTCGCCTCACAAAATAAAGTTTTGAACGCGAATTTCAGCAGTTGCCTGTTTGACCATAAAGATCCGTTCTCCTATAATAATACTTTGGGTGAAGCATGTCGCCTTGCCAAAAATAAAACCGGCATTGCTGACGAGAATAAGATGTCTTATATACTACTTGGCGATCCTGCCTTACGACTAGCTTTCCCGACTGAGTTCCATGTGCTTACGACCAGTTGTGATGATACTATTCGGGCGCTGACTACGCACAAAGTCAAGGGACAAATTATTGATGCGGACAGTACTTTGATGGATTGGTTTAATGGAAAAGTTCACGTGACTATTTACGACAAGATTCAGAAGCTTGTTACTCGTGACAACGACACACCATCAGAAAGCAACAAGACCATTACAACTTTTTACGATTATCCGAATATTATTTTCCGTAGCGATATAGACGTAAAAGACGGCAAGTTTGAATTTATGTTTATGACACCTAAAGATATTCGATATAATTACGACCACGGACGAATGGTATATTACGCATACGATAGTGACAATAAGGCAGAAGCGGTTGGTCACTATGAAGATATGATTATCGGCGGAAGTTCGAGTGTATCTATTTTGGACACTATTGGTCCGAATATTCGTATGTGGCTGAATAATCCGGCTTTCCGTGAGTTTGGTGTTACGCATGAGCAACCACATTTCTACGCCGAATTAGAGGACGAAAACGGTATTAATACCGTAGGTAGCGGCATAGGACATGACTTATTGCTTACGATAGACGGAGAAGCCAAGCAGACCTACGTACTGAACGAATATTTCAGCAACACGGATGGGGATTATCGCAAGGGAGCTCTCGACTTCAAGATGGCACCACTTACAGCTGGCGAACATGTGATGACTTTCCGAGCTTGGGACTTGTGCAACAACAGTTCTACAGCGACGCTACACTTTAGTGTAATACAGGGAATGGATACTTACGTATTCTCTATCATTACCTACCCCAACCCTGTTAGTGTTAACGGGACAGTTACTATGCGTATCGAATACGACCGGCCGGATGATTTGGTAGAGACCGATATATACGTCTTTAACCTTGCAGGACAAATGGTATGGCACCATCGCCAAGAGGATGCAAAAGACATTCAATGGAATATTGGCGAAATGGGCATTACCACAGGCGTATATACCTACCGGGTTGAGTTAAAGACTGAAGAAACAAAGGCAGTTTCCCGAATGGGAAAAATCATTGTAGTTAACTAAATTAAATATAAATCATTAAATATCATCGGTTTAGCCTATGAAACAACTTTAAGGAACGCGGAGTTTCCGCAAATTAGAAAGCAACAAACGAACAAAAACAAATTTATAAACAAAATGAAAAAGATTATTTTATCTATTGCATCGGTATTCTGCATTGCAGCAGCTGCCTTTGCTTTTGGAACGGACGACTACGTCAATCCTATCATTACTTCAATGCCATCACTTTCTATTACCCCGGATGCGCGTGCAGCCGGTATGGGTGATGTAGGTGTTGCAACAACCGCTGACTTGAACTCACAGTATTGGAATGCAGCCAAGTATTCCTTCATGGACAGTAAAGGTGGTATTACTGCCAACTATACACCATGGTTGCGCAAGCTCGTTGGTGACATCGACTTGGCATATCTTGCAGGTTACTACAACTTTGGTGATTTAGGAGGTGGTATTGGTGCTTCTTTCACTTATTTCTCCATGGGTGCCGTTCAATTAACCGACATGTCGGGTACTATTCTTCAAGAAGCACATCCTAATGAGTGGGCTTTAGACCTTTCGTACTACCGCAAGTTGCATGAGTACGTAAGTATGGCGGTTGCGCTGCGCTTTATGTACAGCGATCTTAACAATGGTATCAACTCATCTGTTTCCGGTTCTTCACAAGAAATGAAAGCCGCCTGGACGATGGCAGCTGACATTGATTTGTACTATCGTCAACCGATTGACATCAAGATGGGTACCAGTTACTTCACTCTGGGTTTCACACTCTCCAACCTTGGTGGTAAGATGACCTATGATGATGTGACCAAGAACTTCATCCCCGCTACGATGCGTATTGGTGTAGGTTACGAGTTGCCTTTTGATGCTTATAACAAGTTGACCTTCAACCTGCAATGCGACAAGCTGCTTGTTCCGACTCGTAAGTCGAAATATACAGAAGGCTTCGATTCTGAGAATCCTGCTACATGGCAAATGTCCCAAGATGCTTATTCAAACCTCACTTCCATCAGCGGTATTTTCAAATCTTTTGCTGATGCACCTTATGGCGCAGCTGAGGAGTTTGCAGAGGTACGTTGGGCAGCCGGTTTGGAGTACACCTACAACCGTCAATTCTTTGCTCGTGCAGGTTATAGCAATGAGGCTAAAAGCAAAGGTAACCGCAACTATATCACTTTTGGTGCCGGTTTCCACTTGAGTATTGTATCTTTGGACTTCTCGTACTGCGTTGGTTTGGCTTCTACCAACCCGCTTGACCAAACAATGCGTTTCACGCTTGGTTTCGACCTTGCCGGTATCAAAGATCTTGTTGACAACCGCAAAAAGTAAACTATGCGTATAGGCTTCGGATATGATGTACACCAATTCTCACCTGACCGCAAGTTGTGGTTAGGGGGAATTGATGTGCCATCCGACAAAGGATTACTCGGCCATTCAGATGCCGATGTGCTCATTCATGCCCTTTGCGACGCGCTGTTAGGTGCAGCCGGTCTGCGTGATATAGGTTATCATTTCCCTGACACTAAAGGCAACGAATACGAGGGTATTGATTCTAAAATTCTCCTTCGCAAAGTAATGACGCTTTTGCGGGAAAATGGTTATCAATTAGGCAATTGCGATTGCACCATCTGCGCACAAGCACCAAAGCTGAGTCCATATATACCTGCTATGCAGCATTGTTTGGCTCAAGTGATGGAGGTGAATGTAAACCAGGTTAGTATTAAAGCCACAACCACTGAGCACCTGGGTTTTGTAGGAAGAGAAGAAGGTATAGCCGCATACGCGGTCGCATTGATTGAAAATGTTTAAGCTTTTACTTTACATACCGCCGATTATTTATATGCTCACAACGATGGGCAAGGCTCCCAATCGAATTGCTGAAGACGGCAACTACCAATGCTATCAGACCAAAGACAGTAGCATCATCGAAGTACTGGACTATGGTAAAAAGGCGCTGGTAGTGGAGACTGTATGCGCCCCTATTTGCTCTTCTCACGCGCACATTTACGATACAAAGACAAACAAAGTCATTCGTCAAGTGAAGCCAACAGTCAATGGTGTTTTTCCTTACGCATGGATAGAAGACGGCTCACTTCATTGGCGCGATAACACCGTTGAGATACTGGACGACCAAGAAAAAAAAGACTATAGCCATTAAACATTCAGCATTACACATTAAACAGCCGATCTATTTAATCGGCTACATGGGATCCGGCAAGACCACTACAGGCCGCTTGCTGGCTGATAAACTTGGTTGGCACTTTGTCGATTTAGACCATGCCTTTGAAGAAATTCACGGATATACTCCGGCTGAATATATCCGCGAGTTCGGTATTGAAGCATTTCGTCGCAAGGAGAAATATGTATTGGAAGACTTAGCTGAAGTGCCGATTGAAAAGGTTATCTATGCAACAGGAGGCGGCTATCCATGCTGGGAAGACAATATGGAGTGCCTCAAAGAATTAGGTACAAGTATTTATCTGCGATGGAAGCCTGAGCACTTGGCTAAGCGCCTGATGCTCACCGATTTAAGTGAGAGGCCTATTCTTCAAGGAAGAACGGAAGAAGAACTATTAGCCTGCATTTTGCCTCAGTTAGAAGCTCGTGAACCTTTTTATGCGCAGGCAGATATCACCATTGAGGCACCATTGGGCGAATTGAGTGAGGATAATGACGAACAATTAGCAGAGCATATATGTCAATTAATCAAATCCAAGACGAGATAATCGAAGAATTCAGTTTTTTAGACAACTGGGTAGATCGATATGAATTACTATCCGATTACGGTAAGGGAGCGCCAAAGATTCCGGAGTCGGATATGGTGGACAAAAATCTGATTGATGGCTGTCAGTCTAAGGTGTGGCTTACGGCCGAGTTAGATCGTTCTAATCCCGACAAACCGCTTGTTATCTTTCATGGTGATTCGGACGCATTACTTGTACGCGGCATAGTAGCGTTACTTATCCATGTTTTGAGCGGACACACTCCAAAAGAAATTGTCGATGCAGATTTATACTTCATCGACAAGATCGGTCTTCAGGAGCATCTGTCTCCTACTCGTAATAATGGAGTTGTTGCTATGCTGAAGCAAATGCGTTTATTTGCTCTCGCTTATCAATCCGTTATCAAATAACAGATTTCTTCCCGGGAAGCGCTCGGGCCACATCACATTATGTGTGGATAAGACAACGCACATTCCAGCTTTACTGATGGAATATAGTAATTCCATTATCTCAGCCCCCGTTTCCGGGTCCAAGTTTCCGGTTGGCTCATCTGCCAAGATAATCTCCGGTGAGTTAAGTAGTGCGCGCGCAATCACGACACGCTGCTGTTCACCACCAGATAGTTGATATGGCATCTTGTATGCTTTTTTGTCCATACCGACTTGCTTGAGGATTTCCAAGACATGATCCTTCATGATGCGTTTGTTCTTCCAGCCGGTAGCTTTGAGCACGAACAGCAGGTTTTCTTCTACCGAACGGTCTGTCAGCAACTGATAGTCTTGAAAGACGATACCTATTCTGCGGCGCAGATAAGGCAACTTGCGACGGCGTATTTTAGTCATATCATAGTCCAGCACATGCGCTTGTCCAGCTGCAATGGGAATCTCGCCATAGAGCGATTTCATAAAGGTGGATTTACCCGACCCTACTTTTCCGAGCAGATAAACAAACTCTCCGCTTCCTATTTCGAGATTGACATCGTTCAGAACTATCTGTTCCGCCTGACACAATTCAACGCCTTCATATCGAATCAGTTCAGCCATTACTCTGCCGCATCAATTTGGTTAATCTTCTCCTCCAACTCTACAAGTTGCTTTTTGAGGCCATCAATTTTCTTCTGCATGTCCTCGACCAACTTATTGCCGGACTTAGATTTGCCTGTAAAGAAGAGGATATTATTCTCAGCGGTCTTAATCTCTTGCTGGAGGTTGGTGTACATACGAACCAGTTTGTCGCGGTCGCCACTTGCCAACACTTTCTCGCCGCGAGCACGATGGCGCTCATTACGTGTCTCCTTCACTACTTCGCGTTTCTTGTTAAAGAACTCGTCACACGTAGCGGTAAACTTCTTCCAAATCTCGTCACTATACTTACGCGCCACAGGACCAATGGTCTTCCACTCTTTCTGCAATTCCACCAGAGCAGCTGAAGTCTCAGCCCACGCTTCACTATCTTTGAGGGCTTCGGCTTTTTCTATCAAAGCACGTTTCTTAGCCAAGTTCTCGGAGAACATATCACGCATATCTTTGTAGAATGTGGACTTAGCTTTAAAGAACTCCTCACATACGCTACGATATTCGTCGTAGATAGCTTGGTTTTGTTTCTTTGGAGCAAAACCTATCGTGCGCCACTCTTTCTGCAGTTCCTGAATCGTCTCAACAGCCTTATCCCATTGCTTATTGGACTTGAAGGAAGCATAATCAATTTCTCGAATCTTGGCGATAATAGCCTGTTTTTTCTCCAAGTTCTCTGCCTCTTTGGCGTGCAGTTCATCGAAGTAAGCTTGGTGTTTCTTATTGATAGCTGAGGAAGCCTCTTTGAATCGGTTCCACAAGTCCTCCCGCAACTCACGAGCAACAGGGCCTATTTCTGCCCATTCGTCGTGCAATTGCTGCAAAGCACGGCTTGCTTCCACGATATTCTTATTCTCTTTCAGTTTCTCTGCAGCCTCGCAGAGGATCGTCTTCATCTCGAGGTTCTTCTTGAAATCCAAGTCTCTCAACTCGATGTTGATTTTCACCAAGTCGTAGAACTGCTCTTGATACTGCTGGTATTTCTTCCACACTTCTTGTGCTTTAGGAGCCGGAACAGCGCCGATAGTCTTCCATTCTGCCTGCAAATCTTTCATCTTTTTGAGATTGTCCATTACGTCAGCTGTTTCAGCTTCCGCCATGGTTTTCATCTGCTCCAAGATATTCTCCTTCCGCAGTAAGTTTTGTGCTTGTTCCTCTTCAATCTGTTTAGCCACTTCAGCACGTTTGGTTTTGTACGCATTTAATAACTCCCGGAACTGTTGTTCAGCCTCATCCAGCGTCGGTTGCCAATTCTCAAGCACTTGTCCGGCTTTTTCTGCAGCCTCTTCAGCAGCCTTTTTTAAAGCTGCTTGTTCCTCATGATACTGACGGTAGAATTGCGTTTTCAGCGCTTCCACTTTGTTCTTAACTTCTGTTACATTCTGCTCCAGCAGAGATTTCAGCTCATCTACGAGCGATTGTTTATCGTTTGCCATAATCAGAGACGCCCCATGGGGCAAAGTACATAAATTCGCTGCAAAGGTACTGCTTTTATTTGATATGTGCAAATAAAAAGTGCAGAAACCTTGATTTTTCTGCACTTCTTGCTAAGAGACTTGAGACGGACAATTTTAAATATGTACTCCGAGTCCTATTTTGGCAAATGCCTCGTAACCTATATTCGTTTCCACATATCCGAACACTCTCCAGCTACCGAAAGCAACACCTATTGGCGTCAGGTTAAATGCCGGAAGCCATGTGACTTGAATGGGATGCGAGTTCCCATTTCCGTCGTCATATCCCGCTTCATAACGCGTATCTTTTATGTAGGCAGCTGCTCCTGCATCCAAACCCGAATAGAGTTGAACGTGCTCCATGTTGAGATACGTGAACTGAACCGACGCCACCAACGATACCGCATGGCCGAACGTCACTCCTTTCTTCAGAGCCTGTGGATCATCTTTCTTAGCTGTATATAAGTCGTAAAAATCGCCTTCCCAATTACCCTTGACACCGACGCGGCACCAGCGCTTTGTTTGGTAGTAATACTGCAAACCATAGTTGCCGTAATATTTCACATTCTGCGAGTGACCAGCTGCAACCGGTATCCAAGACACCAAGGATTTTGTCAAATAAAAGCCACCTACTGCACCTGCGCTTATGGAAAGTGAATGAGGATTTTCCTGCCAGGCAGGTTCTGCTGCTTGAATTGTCGATAAACTCAACAGCGCTATTAAGGACAACAAAAATGTACGTTTCATAATTGAATAATTTTAGTGTTTTGAATACAAAGGTACAAATTTTGTGCCATATATGCAAGAAAAAATGCAGAAAGCGTTAAAAAAGTTCAATCGTTAAGTCAGGAATTAAGTATTTAGGTGCTTGAGCCTTATTATAGGAGCAGGATTATCCTGTGTTAATCCTGTGTTAATCCTGTGTTAAAGAGGTGTTAATGTTGTGGATTCACTTCGAGTGGAAAGGGATGGGAGTTGTTTTAATGCTTTGCGTGATAATCATCAATGCGATCAAGAGCTGCGTCAAGGCATTTGTCATAGTTATTCCCCATCCAACTTGTAAGTTGCCAATCAACGAAATTTAGCATCAAATAGTTAGAAATGCATCGCCAAGCCGAGGCCGTTGGAGGATGTTTGGAGCGAGAATTGCACAAGCGGTTGCTCTGACAGGCAACCCCTTTCATTATACATGTTCATTGCCGCTTTGCGCTGCACTTGTCCGACTGCAAGACAAGGGATAGAAGCTAACGTTATGCCACCACCAACAATCATGGTATAAAAACCAATGTTAAATGCTGACACCCTTGGGTTGTTTTCCATCAAAAGATCCGGCTCGGGGTTATACATGTTACACATCGCAACAATTCCGCCACCGAGAACAAGTCCCATTCCTGCGCCAAACAGTCCCCAACCGGTTTTCCACAACGTGTCTGCTTTCTTATAGTTAATTTTTATGTCCGCACATGTTTCCGGTGAGCAATTAATATCGAAATATGTGGTCATTGCCGCTTTGCGCTGCACTTGTCCGACTGCAAGGCAAGGTATAGAGGATACAAATGATGCTAAGCCAACACACATTATAGAGAAGCCTGGATGTTGCCAAGTGCTGAATCCGGACGAATATTTTGTTGTTGTCCACGAGATACATCCCGCTAAGGTCATGCCAGCACCTGCGCCGAACAGTCCCCAACCTGTATTCCATAGCACATCGGCTTTGTGGTAATTCTGCCATGCTTCTATGCACGCCTCATTGGGTTCTGTCGGTTTCAGTATCTGTTGCGCCTGCGTGGTATTAAGTGTAATGCTGAAAAGTACTAATAATATACATAGTTTTTTCATGTTAGTGTCCTCCTAATTAGATTAGATTTGATTTCAATTTGACGGTACAAAGGTACAACATCTTTGCATATCATGATATACTGCTGTTTAATTTTTGTTGTGCAGGAGTTGTCTGAATTCTGTTAAATCCCACCGTCCGAGTATCCAACGTAAATACTTTGTGTTCAACAATATGGAGACGCCTAGTGCAAACGTTGTAGAACAAACAAAAGTGGATACAACATATAGCCATGAGTATGCACATCCTCTATTGACAAACGGCATAAAGAACTTTACGAACACCTCTATGAACACAAAATTCAAGCAAAACATAGGCAATGTCAATTTGCCTATTAAATTCAGCAGTTTCGATTTCTCTAACCACGAAGCAATAAAGAGTATAAGCGCCGTGCCTGAGGTGCCTAACCATAAGGCCATGGGAATATAGTCTAAAGAGAAAGATGAACCTAAATGAAAACCTGTGATACTATTATCGAAAATCCAGAGCAATGTTATTGTGATGATATAACCCAGAGCCAGATATCCTAAATGTGTGCGATTGATTTGGTAATTGTAGTTCTTGCACATATAACCGAGCAAAATCATCGGACTCATTAATAGAGCCTCTTGATAAAATACATAATTAGGGATATTGATTAATTTAGTTTTCATCATTAGTCCGAGCGCACAAAAACACATGGCTATCGTGATTATGATAGGCGTTTTTTTGACGTAGCGAACCAATAGTTGCATGATAAATTTGGCAATAAAGAGGGCAGTGAGAAACCAATATCCTAAACTAATATTCCAATAATTGAATGTTAGATAATTGCTAAAACGGGGAACCGCGTTATTCGGCCATATTGTATAAAAGAAATTGCTGATGACCGATATCAATATTGCAGGAACAATAATCGTGAGAAAATCGTGTTTTGTCGCTTCCCATAAGCTTTTAGTCGTATTGAGAAAATAGCCTGAAATAATGAAGAAAGCCACCATAAAGAACGGCACAAATAATTGCAGATTCGCATTATTAATTGCATTAATCGTCTCGTTCGTCCCTTGATACCATCCAATATAAATTTGTGGCACATGAAACCAAAAGACCAGCAAAATCAACAAGGCCTTGGCAACATCAAGTACAGTCGATTCTCCCCATTGCGTTTTGGCAAATACATTACCAACTTGCAGTTTCGCAAAATAATCCTCAAGTGGCGTTTCTGAAAGTTCTGAGGGGCAACACAAGAACTCTGTCGGTGTGCGCCAGTTTCCTTGTAGAGCTAATGGAGTGAGAGAGTCGCTAATAACAAACTTTTCTTCTTCACCACTAACGGATTTGACATTAACGTAAGGTACTTCCGGTATCTCCATGCGCGGCATGGATGGCTTTTCACCTGTTATCGGATTGCCCCAAACATCGTAAAGCGGTCTTTCGCTTTTGGGTTGATAAAGCCATTCTCCCATAGTTCCACCTTGTGAAGGCGTTTCACTGCTTGGTTTAGTTGCCCAACTCATGATTTTGATGTAGGCATTTCTTGCTTCTTCAGGAGTTACTGTGCGCATCCACATGACATCCTGATTGGTGCCGGTCGCATCGCGTAAGCAAGAAGGATCATCCAAGAATCTTTGTATGTCACCACCGCAAAGATATTCGATCTTCTTGCGAGTGGCAGGATTATTTAGGGCGTTCTCCAAGCGAGTCAGCCAACGCAAGTTTTCCGGACGATTATTGCAACGATTAGTGTCGATATGGTCAACGACCAATTTCGAGGAATCATTTGCGCCAAGGAAAGCAGTTGCAACAATGATATGCACACGGTGAGAACCGATAAGCATATAACCATTGGTTAGGTTCTTTTCTCCAAAAGTCCACACATTATCTTCCTTGCGGACTTTCTTCCCTTCCCGTGCGTGTCGATAGACCGCACCATTATCTCGCACGGAATAATGCTCGTCCTTGTAGTCGCACTCTCTGACTTCAGTAAAATACTCATCAGGAGAAATGGTAGGTATGTCAGAGGTAAAGAATTGCATAAATCATCACGAGTGGGCTATAACATACAAAATGATAATCTTGATTACCATACAAATAATCGCGACTACAAATAAAACGTGTGAGCAAATATGCAACCATTTGAATGTCTTACTGGGCTTGATTTCTTCAATCTGCTCCGTCTCTTTGAGTTCACCTTCAGTCTGCTCATTTTCAACTGTGAATACGTTTATTAAGTCACCACAAGCTTTAATGATGTTATTATCTCTTTTCACCTGTTCATTATGCACAGGTTGGTACAAGCCAATTACACACAATAGCAAACAAAGTCCACAGCACAACAGCCCAACGATATAAGCTATATCTGCTAATTTATTTTCTCCTATATTATTGAAGGCTGCAAGCACGCCGAACACCACTCCAACGACTGCTGTGAATTGTGTATTGAACTCATACTTTCGTTTAATAATCTCATTATTATTTTCCACTATTGGGAAGGGAAGGAAAAAAAGAAAGAAGGGAGGAGAGGGAAAGCGGGGAAAGGGATGAATGACCTGCGAGGCGGGTAGATGGGTAGGATGGATAGATAACTTATAAACTTACACACCCGCACGCGTACACGGGTATATGTAGGAATCTTACCTACCCTACCTACCCTCCCTTCTATTCTAATCTATCTGCTTGGCGAGTAACTTAACTTATCTAATATCCTGATACTGCTGGAGTTACTTCCTTTTTTTTGCCGAATATGCCTAAGAAACCTTTT
>JAEDLW010000061.1:0-8874 GCA_016295035.1 Paludibacteraceae bacterium | reverse complement strand
GTAAGTCGAAAGTCAAAAGCAAAAACCATCGTTGGCATCTGACGGGAATGAGCCAGCGCGCGATATTCCACGAAGCTAAAGTTAGTCGCAGGACAGTTCAGAAAGTCCTTGCGGAGTACAATTTTATGCACTGTTTCTGCAATATCCGTTCAGATAATGAGAAAGCAAAAATATTTGGAAA
Organism: Paludibacteraceae bacterium; assembly: GCA_016295035.1. Classification (GTDB taxonomy): domain Bacteria; phylum Bacteroidota; class Bacteroidia; order Bacteroidales; family Paludibacteraceae; genus Colicola. The sequence continues at coordinate 8,693 of JAEDLW010000061.1, read as the reverse complement.
TTTAACAATGAATTATTATCTTTGTAATCGATTCTCTAAGTGAGATACTTTTCAATTCGTATCAGGCGCACTTATCAATTCGTATCTGGTGGACTTTTCAATTCGTATCTGGTGCACTTTTCAATTAGTATCCGGCGCACTTTTCAATTCGTATCTGGTGCACTTTTCATTTAGTATCTGGCGCACTTATCAATTCGTATCTGGTGCACTTTTCAATTTAGTATCTGGCACACTTTTCAATTAGTATCTGGTGCACTTTTCAATTGTTAATTACAAAAATAATGTTAAAAAATGAAATGTCTGCTACTTGAAGACAACAAGTTTCAGTGTGTTTTTGGATGTTTTTGAATGTACATGAACGGGGTAGCATCCGGCAGTACGTGGTGCTTGGAGAGTGAGAGAACTTTCCCCTGAGATAGAATAGATTCCTGCCGTTTGTCCCAATTCCGAATAGATATGTACAGTATAATCCACTTTTGGATCAAGTCCGACAAGACGTACTGTTTCACCCGGAAGTACGTAGTTTGGCAAAAGTGCTATATGTTCCGGAACGGGGTTTTTGGTGGAGTATTGAATCAGTTCGGAACGCTTGATATCTTGGCATCGTGTAGCATCCGCATAAGAAGCGAGATTAACGATGGCATAGAATGTTCCTTGAGCGTCTTGTGATATGGTAATCTCATAGCCTGTTCCAACGAGTATATCATCACCCTGATGCCCTGTTGGAAGAATTGGGTCTACTTCTCCAACAACTTGGAACCAAGTGACATCGTCGGGTTTGAAGTAATAACCCATTTGGTTGATTTGGTTTAGGTCTAAACGAATGTGCAACAGCCAATCATGCAGAACGATAACAGGCCACGAGGCAGAGTCTTCGTCGCAGACGATGGCTTTGAAGAAGGCGATATAGGTAGCGTCTTCGTTAACTTGAATATGCCTAACGGAATCGGTGTTGTGATCCGACCATTCGGTAAATTGGAATCCTTCATAAGGCAAAGCGGAGATGGTTATCCATTGGCCACATTCGATAATATGCGTGCTTGCACCGGAACCTTCCTTAGCGAAGGCTCCGATGCTCAGCATGCACATCATATATAAAAGGATTCTCTTCATTTTGGCTTCAATGTCTTAGTGCTTATTCGACTTTGACCGTACCTTGTCCTATACTACTATCGTCAATGACTACGGTCACTTTGTAAGTGATCTTCTCGAAGATAGCGGTGTAGGTCGTGTTCGCCGTTACGGTGATGGTACGAGAAGCTGTGTTAGCAGGATCGTCCACGGTCAAGTCTGCCCAGCGTACGAACTTGTAGCATTCCTTCGGAGTAGCAGTAATAGTCTTAGATGATCCGGCAGAGAATGTTCCGCCTCCGCTGACTGTACCGAAGTTATTATCGTTAGCTGCAACGGTGATTGTGTACGATACCGTTCCGCTGATTCGGAATGTAGCTGTATAAGTCTTTTCTCCTGTTACAGGAACTATAGCTTCATCCCAGCCGTCAAACTCGTAAGTGTTTATGCCATCGCTAGGTTTGGTAGGAGTAGCACCATTATATGTTGGTGTCGTACCATACTCCCAATCTGTTTGCTGCAGCACGTCTCCATTGTAGTTCACGAAGGTGATGGTGTACTGCTGTTTGATAGCATTGTACTGTGCTTCGTATTCGGCATCTGCTTCCGCAGGGGAGATAACACCTTCCAGTCCGGTTTTTTTGTTCAACCATGCACGGAATTCGTATCTATACTCCGGCGTAGATGCTTTTTCGCGGGCGGTTGGAGCAGTAACCGTTGCACCATGTTGGTATTTGTCATTAGCAACAAGATTCCATTTGCCTTGTGCATCGGTAAACGTAATGGTGTATTCGTTGATGGCGAAGACGGCCTTATAGGTTATATCTCCGGTAGGGGTAAATGTGTACGGGTTATCCGTTTTCACATCTGTCGGGTCAGCGGCATTTACCCATTGAACGAAATGGTAGCCGGTTACATTGGTAGCGGTAATAGTTACTTGGTCACCGCAATCGACCGTTTTCTCTGTGGCTGCGAAAGTCATTGTTGTTGCCGAAAGTGCGGCAAGAAGCAAGAATAGAATCTTTTTCATGTTTTTAAAGTTATTAATCTGTTTGTTATTATCATTTTATGGATACAGATCCCCAATCCGGATGGTCTGTAGTAACAGTCACGGTTGCTTGGCATCCTGAGGATGGGGTAACGGTATCTTCATCGGTATTGCTATTGCACGAGGTGTTGGATGCTACTGCTTCAACGCGGGTGGTATAAGCAAGGCCGTTGGTAAGGTCAGAGATGATGCAGGTACATATGCCGTTATTGATTGTGACGGTACCGACAGTAGGTGCAGAGAGGCATTCAGTCGTAAATCCTGCTCCGTTATCAACAACTACGTTATAGCTAACAGCATCTTGCACTTCCGGCCAAGTGAGTGTTATTTTTTTGTCACCCGGAGCCGCTGTGACATCCGGTGTCGAGAGCTTTGTGCACGGAGTGGAGCTACACTCAAAGGAATAGTCGGAGTAAGTAGTTGTACCGCCTGTTGTCGTGTAGTTGACTTCAATCTCAGTAAAGTCGGTTCGCGCTGTAGGACTAAATGTAGCCTTGCCTTGATTTATCGTAAATGTGCATTGCGGTGTTGTCGTGACAGATGTTATAGTGCCGTCAGCTACAGAGATTTCTACAGTACCACCGCTGTACATACGCCAAGAACTATTGGATGTATACCATTTGCCATTATTGCCACCACCATTTGCGCTAATAGTCACAGGGTCGATTGTTACCGTCGTGTATGCTGTACCATTCACCCAGTTGTTAGCATTTGCGATTTCTGAGAAGATGAACGTCTTTGTCCCGTTAGTGTTTCCTGTACCAGGGCTTGCTGTTGCGAATACGGCGTAGTAGTAGGTGGTAGTATTGGTTACGTCGCCTGCCTCTTCTGCTGTTTTGAATAGATTAGATGGACCGGTAGTAGGGTCGAAGGAAGAATTAGTAGGTGTCCAGCCAACAAAGACTTTGTTTGTGCACTCCGGCTCATCAGAAGGTAGAGTAGGTTTGCTGTTTTTCGAAGCAACATTCGAGTTGAACGGATTATCATAGTCACCCTCAACAATCCAATATACATTACATATATCAGCCGGATCGTAAACAGTTACTGCACAGGTAACGGATCTTGCTGCATAAGTATCTGTTTTAGCAACACTGGCAGTTATAGTGGCAGTACCTGCTGCAAGACCTGTGATTACACCACTTGACGAAACGGTAGCTACGGATGTGTTACTGCTTTGGTAGGTAACGGTAGCGTCTGAATTAGTTGTCGCTACATTGGTTTGCGTGGTGTTGATGGCGATATCAAGTGTTTCGTAAGTGAACGCCAAATTAGGCGTTGCTAAAGAACCTGTTTCGTAGGATGAAACGAGGTCGTCCAAGACAACTTCTGTTGTCTTTTTGTCTCCGAAAACGTAGTCGACTAATTCCGGATAATCCACATATGGATTGCGGTTCTTCTGGTGTGTGTAGATGGCATTATTTCGGATTTGCTCTTTCTCGCTCACGGGATCTGCAGCGTGCCACTCAAGCATAAGCTTGAGCATATAAGATGTCAAGTTGGCTACGCCGTTAGAATACGTGAAACTGGTACTGCCCGTACCGCTGGTGAAATTTGTTGTACGATAACGCGTTACCATATAGAAATAGACGCGCGCAAGGTCTCCTTTGTAACTGCCATTTGCGCTTCCGGAGCCCGGATCATAAACGGTACCAGAATAATCCGATCGGGTACTGGTTCCGGCTTGTCCGTAGCCGTAACTGGAACAGCGTTTTGCTGCATTGTTTTCGCCGTATGGATAGCTGCCGCGGTTGGAGTTCATGTAAATATCCGTAGGAAAAACATGGTGCGCATCACTCTTCATAGGAGATGCTTCTCCAAACCAGGATTGAGGCACGGTATGCTCTTTGTTCCATCCTTGTCCGCAATCGGTAGCTGAACTCTTGTCTTGGGAGGAAGTATATGGCATGGAGGAATAAATATCCTCCAAGGTTTTGGTGTCTCCATTGTTGAAGTCGGAAGGGTCCGTGGAAGCGGCGTAGACTTTATCTGGGAGACTTGAATAGCCGATCGATGTGTATCCTGTAGAAATGATTGTGCATAGTGTTGTCCGCAAGGCATCCCCTGTTTCCGCTTTGCCGTTGATAGCAGCATAATATGTCTTGAGATTTGTATTTGGCTCTACAGCCCATACCGAATGGACCGTAAATGCGGCAAAAAGAAGCAATAAAAATATGAGCAGTGGTCTTGGTTTCACGTGTGATATTAGCGATTTAAGGGGTGCTTTCTTCAAAAAAGCGTGCAAAGATACGACATTTTTCCGTACCTTCCAAGAAAATTTAATTTTTTTATCACATTTTCTCGACGATTTAACATAAATTTAGAAAATATATAGATCGGAGAGGGGAGGTGCAAGATAATATATCGGGGACGCGCTGGGTTGTTTGGAGCAAGGAGTTTGAAGAAGTTGTGTGTTATGTATTTGTTAAGAAAAAATGTTATAAATAATAAGAAAAAGTTAGTAAAACGATAAGAATATGTAAAAAAAATGCTAATTTTTGGCATAATTTTTGTAGAAGTAAATAATAAATTGTACCTTTGCAGCCAAAATTGAACAAATAATATTATGAGAAATGTTTGCTTAATAACTGTCCTCCTCATCGCGTCTTTTGCCGCGGCACAGATCAGTCCTGAGACACTCGCTAAAAGAGAAAAACGAAAAAACCTCACCGTCAAAGAGTGGAATACCGACTCAAAAACCAAAACACGTTGGCTCGACCACCTCACTACCTACGACGACCAAGGACGAAAAGTCGAGGAAATAGAATATGCTACTTACGGACAACGCGAACGTGTCACAATCGAGTACGACGAGACAACCGGCAAAGTCAGTAAGGAAGTGATCTACGACGACCGAGACAAACCCTTGCGCATTCGCAAGTACGAGTATAATGAGGACGGAACAAAAAAGAAACAGTACAACTACCTCCCCAATGGAAAACTCTATTCTGTCAAAGTCTTTGAGTACCTATTCTCCGATTAGTCTTGACGAAATGGAGGCGGTCAAACTCATGAACAGGGTAGATACTAAATACGTCTGCCACAAGTCGCTATTGCCCGCTATCCTACAACAAGCACAAGCAGATTATTTGGTCCAAGAGATCGCAGGAAAACGGGTCGCAACCTATGACACCGTCTATTATGACACCGACGACTTAGAGATGTACATCCGGCACCATGACCAACAACTTGTGCGACGAAAAGTTCGCATACGCACATACACGGACACCGGAGCCGAATACCTCGAGATAAAGAAAAAGAACAACCACGGCAGAACCAAAAAGAAACGGATACCATTCAACTCCGAAGCGCCGGTCAATGAGTTCATTACCAAACATACACCCTACCAATGGACCAATCTTCATCCAACCGAACGAACCGCTTTCGAGCGCATCACACTCGTCAATAAAGACAAAACAGAACGGCTAACCATCGACATGAACCTCCGTTTCGAAGCCATCAACAACCAAACAACAGCTAACCTCGGACCGCTCGTCATCATCGAACTCAAACGAGACGGACTACAACCGTCCAAAATGCAACATATACTCCGTGACCTACGCATCTTCCCAATGAAGATTAGCAAATACTGCATGGGCATCACCATGACAATACCAACTGTCAAACATAACCGATTCAAAGAGAAACTAATTAAACTCAATAAATTATGCCGGAATTTGACCCTACAATAGCCGAAGAATTCGGCTACAGCATTGCTGAAACACAGACATTCTTAGGAGTGCCTATTTTTGAAGCAGACAGTATCTACAACCTGCTTATACGCTTTGCATTCAACCTGCTCGCAGGATGGATACTCATTCACTTCGCCTATTTCCGTCGTTCGCACCGTCGTGATTACTATCTGACTTTCATGCTGTTCTCGACGACGATGTTTTTGCTTATTTTCCTCATGGAGAATGTCAAGCTCCAAATCGGCTTTACACTTGGACTATTCGCTATCTTCGGCATGATTCGTTACCGTACGGAGACAGTACCTATCCGCGAAATGACCTACCTGTTCGTTATCATCGGACTGAGCGTCATCAACGGACTCGCAATGACCGTCAGCTACGCCGAGATCTTCCTTACCAACGCGCTGCTCATCGGACTATGCTTCTTTCTCGAGTGGCTTATCGGACGCAAGCAACTCGCCGAGAAACTGATTCTCTATGAGAAAATTGACCTCATCGTGCCCGAACGCAGACAAGAAATGATTGACGACCTCGAAAAACGTACCGGTATCAAAAACATCGTCAAAGTGGAAATAGGACATATCGACCTGCTGCGCGACGCTACCTTCGTCAAAGTCTTCTACAAAGCACCCAAAGACGAAGTCGATACTATCGGAAACAACCCCAAACCATTCAAACTGTGAAACGACTCACTGGCATACTTTTTGTCGTACTGCTTGCAAACCCGATTGCTGCCGTAAAACTCAAACAAGACTCTACGGCGACAATGCAACGAGTGGAGACACGTATAGACGCGGAGTTCACTAAAAAATTCCGCTACGGACTCTCACTCAGCATAAGCGAAGAAATACGCGCAAGAGTCTTTGAAACGAACAGAGATGCCTACTTCCGAGCTGCCAATACCACAATCGCACTCGGATATACACCCATTAAGTTCCTCACACTCCAAACCGGCTACACGCTGCGAATCTTAGGAGATAAGGACTGGACAGACCCGAACGAGTTTCTCAGACACCGCGTTTACTTGGGCGTCACGGCGAAATATAGCTACATGAACTGGCGATTCTCCCTGCGAGAAAGAGTGGATATGAACTGCCGAACAGACTCCGTCAATCGATATGAGAAAAACCCTTTCGCCTTTAAAATGAGGCACCGTATCCACATCGGCTACCATATACCCGGCAAACCCGTCCAAGTCTATGCGAACATCGAACTCATCAACACGCTCAACCGACCGACACAGTATCTCAATTACTACATCAAAGATGAGCAGTTCGGACAATACCTCAGCGACGCAAGACTTCAAGTAGGTACCAAATGGAGAATAGACAAACGAAACTGGTTGGGATTATCCTATCGTTTTGGATATTTCTACGACCGAGACCTGAATATAACTAAAAATGGTGGAAACATCGAACTGACGCGGACGCATGGCTTTACGCATGTTATTACGCTCAGTTATGACTTAAAATGGTAAGATTATGAAAACCCTATCGCAAATCGGATTGCTTTTTGTGGCTCTTAGTCTGTTAGCCTGCAATCCCGACGTCAAAGACCCGACAGAAAACACAGATCCAACGAACACCGAAACGCCCGAAGTCGTTGTCGATGGAGATACAGTGTGGAACAAAACAGTAGCTATCGTTTATAGCGGCTCAACCGCTACTGTCACTATCAACGGAGACAGTATCACCTATACCGTTTCCGGGGGAGACGTAACCATCACCTCTAAAGCCAGGAATGTCTCTTATACCGCATCCGGTAGCGGCTCAGGAAGCCTCAAAGTGTATTCCGACTATCGCTATAAGCTCACGCTCGATAACCTCACACTCACGTCCTCCGGCAAACCCGTCATCAATAACCAGGGCAAGAAAACACTCTTCCTCGATTTAGTCGGAACATCCTCACTAACCGATGCCTCCGGATATGCCACACTACTCAATAACGAGGACCAAAAAGGCGCCGTCTTCTCCGAAGGACAGATAGTAATCCTCGGCGACGGACAACTCACCGTAACCGGTAAAAACAAGCACGCTGTCGCCTCCGATGACTTCATCAACCAACAGAGCGGCACCGTTATCATCACTTCTGCTCCTACCGACGGAATGCACTCCAACGATGCCTTCCAGATGGACGGAGGAACACTTATCATCGCAGCTGCCGACGAAGGTATTGCCGTGGACGAGGGAACAGTGCTCATCAACGGTGGCACTATCAAAATAACCACTTCGGGCACGGCTGCCAAAGGTGTCAAAGCGTTTGGAAACGTCTCCATCACCGGAGGAACAGTCGTAGTTAATGCCGTGCACGGCTCAGGCGATTCAGGATCCGAAGGTATAGAGTCTAAGGCGAATATCACTATCTCCGGTGGCGATATCTTCGTCGAGTCCTACGACGACGGCATCAATGCAGCGACCGGCACCATCACTATCAGCGGTGGCTACGTCTATTCGCACTCGCTGCATAACGACGGTATCGATGCCAACGGCGACTTCTATGTCAAGGGTGGAGTTATCGTTGCTGTCGGAGCCGGCGGAGCAGAAAGGGCTTTGGATGCCTTGGAGCAAAAGACACTCTATGTCCAGGGTGGCGTCCTCTTTACCATCGGCGGACTCGAGAATGGCGCAAGTCTGACGCAGGCTTGTTACTCTGCCTCTTCGTGGTCCAAGCGCACGTGGTACGCCATGACGATTGGAGATGCAGTATATGCCTTCAAGACACCGTCCTCCGGCGGTTCACCATTAGTCGTCTCCGGCGCATCACAACCCTCTGTCAAATCCGGAGTCACCGTTAGCAGCGGCACGTCTATACTCAACGGCAATGGCTATCTCAATGCGTCCGTTTCCGGCGGTTCATCCGTCTCACTCTCCAGCTACTCACCCAGC